>CAMQYB010000013.1 GCA_947039055.1 uncultured Deferribacteraceae bacterium | reverse complement strand
TTGATTGTTTTACTATTGATTAAGTTGAGTAAGCTTGATTGATTAGTTTACTATTGATTAAGTTGAGAGATTTGATTGATTGTGATCTAATATTTTACTGTATAGAAATATGTAAATTGTATAAGTTGTAAGTTGTATAGAAATATATATAAAGGTGGGTATCTATGAAAGTTGCTATTATTGGTGGTGGAATATCGGGTGTATCGGTTGCATTTAAATTATCTAAGTTAAAAGATAAGGGAGTAGAGATTACATTATTTGAATCATCATCAAGGTTAGGTGGCACAATAGAGACTGTTCATAAAGATGGTTACGATATTGAAGCTGGAACTAACGGTTTCTTAAATAGCAAACCTTTTACATTAGAAATATTTACAGAAGCAGGGCTTGCAGACAAACTTGTTAGAAGTGAAGACTCTGCAAGAAAACGATTTATTCAAAGAGATAATAAATTAGTTCGTCTACCAGAAACTGGTTTAGCATTTTTAAAATCTCCATTAATATCTATGAAAGGTAAGTTGCGTTTAGCTGTTGAGTTTTTTGTTAAAAAAGGCAGTTCAGCTGATGAAAGTTTAGCTGATTTTATTAAACGTAGATTAGGTGTTGAGGCATTAGATTATCTTATCTCACCTATGGTGTCAGGTATTTTTGCTGGTAATCCTGAGAAGATGAGTATCAATTCATCGTTCCCAGTTATCAAAAATTTAGAGCAAGAGTACGGTGGATTAATCAAATCATTACTATCTTTAAAAAGAAGAAAGAAAGGAAATAAAAAAGCTGGTCCTGGTGGTCCTGGTGGAATACTTTTATCATATCAAGGTGGTATGGGCGAGGCTGTAAAAGATTTAGCAAAGGTTTGTGTGGCAAACGGTGTTGATATAAAACTATCATCAAGCGTTGATGAAATTAGTAAGAAAGATGACAAATTTACGGTTAAAGTAGGTAAAGAGAAACATCAATTCGATAAAGTGATTGTAACATCACCAGCATACTGTTCATCGGTATTTTTAGAGAAATTAGATAAAGAGTTATCAGAAACATTACTGTCAATTCCATACTCTCCTATATTTGTATCAGGGCTTGGTTACGACAATTCAGATATGGATGATTCGCTTAACGGTTTTGGATATCTTATCCCATCAAAAGAGGGTAGAGATATTTTAGGAGCATTATTCACATCATCAATGTTCCCAGCACAAGCACCAAAGGGTAAAAAGTTTCTGCGTGTATTAACAGGTGGTGATACAAAAAAAGAGTTAATGAATAAAACTGATGATGAACTATTGGCAGTATCTATAAACTCTATTAAAGATATTTTAGGCGTACATAAAGATCCATCATTCACATATACATTTAGATACGATAAAGCTATCCCTCAATATTATGTTGGACACGGCGAGAAAGTTGCAAAAATAGAATCAGCTTGTAGTAATATCGGTGGGTTATATATAGGTGGTAATGTTCTTTACGGTATAGGTGTAAATGATTGCACAAAACAAAGTACGCTTATCGCTGAAAAAATTGCATCAGAGCTTTAGGGGTTTTAGATTTATTGTACATGTAATTTTGTAACGATATAATCGGTAGAACTTTAAGCTTACAACATACTTTATTGCATAGTTTTAGATCACAGGATAGTGTGTAGTTTTGTAACGATATAATTTGCAGTTATTGTTTTAAGATTTATTGTACATGTAAATTTTGTAACAATATCAATTTATAGTTACTGTTTTAATCGTGTTCAAGCTATCGAGTGTGGTCTGGTTATTTTATAAATTTTAAAGAGTGAGATGAATGAGAAAGATTTATTTTCTGATGATGGCTGTATCAGTATTTTTATTTACTGGTTGTCAGAGTTTATTTTTTCATCCAAATAAGACGCTATATTATAATCCTATGCAAGTTCAATATGCTGTGGAAGATTACTCTATTGAAACGATAGATAACACAACTCTTCACGCATGGAATGTGAAATCTAAAACTGCTGATAGAAAAGGTGCGATACTCTTTTTTCATGGCAATGCAAGAAATATATCTACAGAGAGTTTACAGATTTTTTGGCTAGCAGATCATGGATACGATTTATTTATCCCAGACTATAGAGGCTATGGAATATCACAAGGTAAACCATCAATTGAGTTATTTATGAAAGATAGCTTAGATATAATGGATGCTTTTATGGAGCTATATGATGGTGATGAAAACATAATTGTATGGGGACAAAGTTTAGGTGGTCAAGCAGCAGCAGCAGTTGCTGCGAACTCAAAATTTGCAGATAATATTTCTAAATTAGTTCTTGATAGCACGTTTGTAAGTTGGAGCAGTGTCGGCAAAGAAGTTGCTTCTTCATCATTTCTAACCTACATTTTTCAATATCCAGTTAAGTGGAGTTTTCCTGATAACAACTCTGCTATAGAATTTCTACCAAAAAGCAAAGCAACTGAAAATATTATTATCCATAGCAGGGGTGATAAATTTATCAACTATAATAATGCAGTGATTTTGTTTAACAGTATGCCAGATAATTATAGCAAAGATATGCACATCTATGAAAAAGATGGACACGCAGGCATAATTATTAATATCCATAATAAGATGAGCATAATAAAATTTTTAGAATAAGTTTGTTTTTCTCATAAATATACTTAATGTTCTCAATACACTCATTAATATAATCTAATATAACCAAATATAATCTAATGCTTATGATCTACATAACCGTAGTTATATACTTTAACTAGTGAAATAATATAAGTTTTTTATGTGGTAGAGGGATGTATAAATACTATTATATTTGTATAAACTTATTATAAATATATGAAGTAATGAATATCTTGATATATTTGTTGCATTATATTTTAAAATTCTTTAGACTAACTTTCGTTCTATTTTATTGGAGGTTCTATATGAAAAAGTTACTTGGTTTTTTATTGATAACTGTTCTTTGTATTCCAACATTAGCGCAAGCTGGAAAATTGAAAAACAACGTTGGTTGTGGTCTTGGTACATTGTTATTTGAATCAGTTGGACAAACTAACGGTGGTTGGTTGTTACAAGCGTTTGCGTCAAGTACGAATGGTACATTTTACTCTCCATTTTCTATGACAACAGGTACTGTAGGTTGTCAAGGTGCGATAAATTCAGTAGTTAAATATGAAGAAGTAGAAATATTTATCGCTGAGAACATGGATGATTTCGCTAAAGATGTTGCAATTGGACAAGGCGAAACAATTAATTCTGTTGCTGCTTTATTACAAGTTACGGACACTGCAAAATTTGCTTCTTTATTGCAAGAAAATTTTGTTGTTATTTTCCCTAACGGTGATGTAACAGCTGATCAAGTTATAGTTAAAATCGTTGAGCTTAACAGCTAGATTTAATTACTAATTTTAGACAGTTTAAAGATGTGTTGTTTAATTGAACAATGCATCTTTATTATTTTAACTTAAAAGTAAAAGTAGTAAATAAATGTATAAACATCATATCAATCAACTAATCTATGTGCCTATAATACTACTATTTTTATTAGTAGCTCCGTCATATTCGTCTTACAATATCTTTGATAATTCTATATATAGCAAACCACAAAAATCTTTTAATAATATTAATATTTTCAAACCTATTATATGGTGTGATAGCTCTGAATTAAATATTAAACAGTTTATTATTTCAGATTATATAGATTATCTTGTAGATCTTGCTAGTAGCGAAGAGGTTTATAACGTTAGAGAGTGGGACGTTTTAATGCTTTATAAAGAGAATACTTTTATGAAGAAAAGATCTCTTGTTGATGATGATAAATTCTTTTTTGCTAAAAACGGTAAAAAAAATCCGAAGGCAGAACTTGTTGCAACAATTAAGGCTATTTTTACAGATCCTAAAAAATCAGATAATCTTAGTAACAGTAGTTATAACGAAATAGACATAAACAGTAGTAAATATTCAAGTAATGATATGTATGGCGATAATCAATCACAAAATACCATAAATAACGATAATAACGATAATTATACGCAAAATGATATAAATAGTAGCAAATATTCAAGTAATGATATAAATAATGATAATCAATCGCAAAATACCATAAATAACATTAATAACGATAATTATACGCAAAATGATATAGGTAGTGATATAGAAAATGATAATTATGACGGTAATAGTCGTAATTACATACAAAAAAGTATTGCAGATGATGATCATCCGATATGTCGTTTTCCTTCACGAACAAGGTTTATAGTTGAAAATTTAGGAGTGGACGAGTCTTTACTTCCAGAAGTTAACTGTGCATCATACGATGGTTACATGGAGAAGCTTGATCCAACATCAATAACGGCTGTGTTTCCATTTCTTTATTTAGAAAATCCAGCATCAATTTTTGGACATGTGTTAATTAGAATAAATGGAAAAGAGAACGAACCTCTGCTTGGATATGGTGTGTCATACACTGCGCTTGAAGCTGAGAATGCAAATATATTTATGCAGTTTTTCGGTGGATTTACAGGATATTACGAGGGTTATTTTTCAGTTAATAAGTTCTATGTTTCAACATTTAAATATAGCAGTGTAGAGAAACGGGATATATGGGAATACGATTTAAATTTCACTAAAGAAGAGACAAGAAAAGTTGCAGACCATTTATGGGAGATGCAAAATATCAATATTAATTACTTCTTTTTAGATGAAAACTGTTCGTATCATTTGCTACTATTATTGGAGTCAGCAAGACCTGAGTTAAGGTTAGCGAATTCATTAGTAATTGAAATTCCATCAGATACTATTCGGGTTATAAAGGATAATAATCTTATTGATGATATAAATTTCCGTCCATCACATCAGAAGGTTGTTTACGCTATAGCTTCAAAATTGCCATCAAAAGCTGTTAAATTAGCTGAGAGTGTAGCTGATAATAAAACTGATATTACAGCGATTACAGAAGGTGATTATACCGATTTAGAGAAGGTATCAATACTTGATTTAGCTTATGAAATTTATAGGTATAAAATAATAGATTCAGATAGTGATGTTAATCCTTATGAGTATAAAGATAGAACACTTTATCTGCTAGGTGAAAGAAGTAAGTATAGATTAAGAAATGATTATAGTATTGATGAAGGCACGAGACCAGATCAGGGACATAGCTTAATTAGATTAACAGCATCGGCAGGATTATATAATGAGAGTGTATATACGGAGCTTGGTTTTAGATTAGGTTTTCATTCATTAGAAGATATAGACATCGGTTTTATTCCAAATTCTAGGGTTGCATTTTTTGATATAAACCTTAGGTATAATATAACCGACAATTTTTTTAATGTAAAAGATGCAACATTTTTATCATTTGGATCATACTCACCTATAAACAGTTTTAGAAAGGGAGTATCGTTCAAGTTTGATATAGGAGGGGAGGAGAGATCGTACAGTAATTACAACGATTATTTCACTCCTTATGTATCAGGTGGAGCTGGAGTAACATTTTTATTAGATAAAAATATCTATCTTTTTATAGTATCAGACAGTGATTTATCGTTCGGTTCGCCTTATGAATATTATGTTGGTTTAGGTTTGGGTGCGAATGTTGGAGTATCGTTTACATATGATTTTATTAAATTATTAATTATAGGTGAGTACCTTATATATCCGTTTAATGATCCGATAGCGAGCAATGGATACGCTCAAAGAACGTCTGGAACAATTTCTGTGACAGGAGCAATCAGTAGAAACAATTCATTAATGTTGTCGTATAAATATGCGTATGAATTTGGTAAAAAGAATTCAGATTTAGAGTTGCAATGGTCATTTTTCTTTTAGTTATAAATAAATCTGTTAATTAATTGTAAAAAGAGGTATACTACTCTTTACTATGATTAATATTAAAGAAGAAGAGCAAGCAGAAGTGGTAGTTGTGTCAAAAGGTGGTTACGCATTTTGGCGTTATGAGAGTGTTAGTAGAGCAAGTTTAAAAGAGATAACAGATGAGTTAAATATATCTTATATATTAGCTGAAGTGCTTTACAAAAGAAATTTACGAACTAGCGTGGATATAGATAAATTTCTAAAATCCCCATTATCAGAGTTAAGAGATCCGTTTGATATTCTTAATATGGATAAAGCAGTTGAACGTATATATCATGCTATAAAAAATAGTGAACGTATATGTATATATGGTGATTACGATGTAGATGGAATAACTTCAACATCTATATTATATTTATTTTTAAAAGAAGTTGGAGCAGATGTAATTCATTATATTCCAAACCGTCTTGAAGAGGGTTATGGACTTAACACATCGGCTATAGATGAAATCTCCACTAAAGAAACCAAGTTAATAATAACTGTTGATTGCGGTATATCTGCTATTGATGAAGTAGCATACAGTAAATCAATCGGTATAGATATCATTATCACAGATCATCATCAACAATCAGAAAACCTCCCTGATGAAGCAACAGCGATTATCAATCCTATGATCACGGGTGACAAATATCCATTTAAAGGTTTAGCAGGTGTTGGAGTAACATTTAAACTTATCATGGCACTTCGCACTTATCTTAGAAGGCAATCAGTTTACACATTAGAAAATCAACCAAACATTAAAAAATATTTAGATATAGTATGTCTTGGAACAATTGCAGATATCGTTCCACTTATCGATGAAAATAGAATACTTGTTCGTCATGGTTTACAGATGATTAATGAGGCTAAGAATAGAAAGGGTATTAAAGAGCTTAGAAATATTGCTGATTTATCAACAGGTAGATTGAAATTATCTGATATATCTTTCGGTTTAGTACCAAGGTTAAACGCTGTTGGCAGAATGGGTAGTTCAAATAAAAGTCTGCTTATATTATTAACAGAAGATGATGAAGAAGCAAAATCATTAGCTGTTGAACTTGATAATGAAAATAGTGAAAGACGTGCTGTTGAGAGAGAGATTATAAAAGAAGCATTTGAGATAATAGACTCTAATCCAGCATATCAGGATAGAAAAAGTATTGTTGTCCATAGTGAAAATTGGCATATAGGTGTGATAGGTATTGTTGCCTCACGCATAGTAGAGAGATATTATAAACCGACTATAGTTTTATCGTTAGACGGAGATACAGCGAAGGGATCAGCAAGATCAATTCCTGCGTTTCATCTGTATGATAGTTTGAGTGAGATAAATCATTTATTAACATCTTTTGGTGGGCATAAATATGCTGCTGGGTTAAAATTGATGAAAGATAATATAGACACACTTACTACAAAATTTGAAGAGATCGCTAGTCAGAACTTAACAGAAGAGAATATGTTACCAGAGTATGTAATAGATACTATCTTAGAGCCATCAGATATCACAGTAAAAATGATAGAAGAAATTATGCTTTTAGAACCGTTTGGTGTTGGCAATAAAGAACCTGTTTTTATTATGTACGATCTAGTTTTAACAACTGATACAAAATATGTTGGAAAAGATTTAAACCATTTAAGAGCAGTGTTTAACAAGAACACCGAACTTATCGCTTGTATAGGTTTCAATATGTTAAAATATAAAGATATGTTATTTGCAGGCAAAAAATATGATATCGCATTTACGTTATCGTTAAATGAGTATAAAGGAAACGTAAAACCTCAATTAAATTTAAAAGATATAAGATTGGCAACGAGCTAAAATTAGATATTTTTAATATTAATTAGTTATAGTGTCTGAAATAAATAGACACGTTAATATGATTTTATATGCTGAAATATTTATTAAAATTAATTAATAGATAAGGGTAATTAGTAGCCGTTTTGTTAGTAGCTGTTTTGGTTGCATTTATATAGTATATTGTAGATATATTCTAATTTGATAAAGGTATTTTGATGAGTAAATTAAGAACGATCCGCTTAATGGATATCCAAGACACAGTCTTGAAACATAATCCAGATAGCGATCTTGATAAATTACATTTAGCTTACGTTTACGCTGCATCTATGCACATGGGACAGATGCGTCAATCAGGCGAAGCGTACTTTTCTCATCCGTTAAATGTTGCGTATATATTAGCTGAAATGAATATGGATGTTGATACTATTGTAGCAGGAATACTGCATGATACAATAGAAGATACTGTTGCAACGTATGAAGTTATAGCTGAAAGATTTGGCAAGGATGTAGCGTTCTTAGTTGAAGCTGTAAGTAAGATATCTAAAATTCCATTTCAGTCAAAGGAAGAGAAACAAGCTGCATCTTTTCGTAAGATGCTTGTATCAATGAGTGATGACATTCGTGTTATCATAATCAAACTCGCAGATAGACTCCATAATATGCGAACCATACAAAGTTTAAGTGAAGAGAAGCAAAGTCGTATAGCTCAAGAGACGATGGATATTTATGCACCTATCGCTAATAGGTTAGGTATAGCGTGGCTTAAATGGGAACTTGAAGATCTATCATTTAGAGTATTAATTCCTGATATGTATTATGAAATTCATCAGAAAGTTAAGTTTAAAAGAACTGAACGTGAACAGTATGTGAAAGAAATTACGGAGACAACTACAGAGCTACTTTCAAACGCTCATATAGAAGCAGATGTTTCTGGACGTCCTAAACATTTCTATAGTATCTACTCTAAAATGGTAAAAAAACAGACAAGTTTTGAAGAGATTTTTGATCTGTTAGCGATAAGAGTAATAGTTAAAGATAATGCAGAATGTTATTCAACACTAGGGATAATCCATTCAAAATGGACACCTATTCCACATAGAATAAAAGATTATATAGCAACTCCAAAAGTTAATATGTATCAATCTATCCACACGACAGTGATGGGTCCAAGTGGAATGATGATAGAGTTTCAGATAAGAACTATCGAGATGCACAGAGTAGCTGAAGAAGGTGTTGCAGCTCATTGGCGTTATAAAGAAGGTGGCATATTAGATCAGAAAGAAGATAAGCGTTTTATCTGGTTGCGTAAGATATTAGAAGAGGATCAGAAAGGTGTTTCTGCGACTAATATTGTTGAAAGATTAAAAAGTGATGTTTTTCAGAAACAGATATATATATTTACTCCTGATGGCGATGTTGTAGAGCTACCAGAGGATTCAACACCTATAGATTTTGCATACGCCATTCACTCAGCTGTTGGTAATCATTGTATCGGTGCTAAAGCTAATGGAAGAATTATACCATTAAAACATACGTTGTTGTCAGGTGATAAAGTTGAGATTATAACATCTCAAAATCAAGAACCTAGAAAAGATTGGTTAAACTTTGTTGTAACAAATAGAGCAAGAACAAGAATAGGCACATACCTTCGTAAAAAAGATAGTGAAAAAGCGTTATTAACTGGTAAAGAGTTAATACTTAAAGAGTTCGCAAATAACAGTTTAAATTACGATGATTATTTAAGTAATGAAGATGATGTTAGGGTTAAAAAACTTTTAGATAAAATGGGATTGAAAACGATTGAGGACTTATTAGTTACTATCGGTTTTGGTACAATATCACCTAGAAAAATTTTACATATTTTAGAACCTGAACTTATTAAAAATGAAGAACAAACTCCTCTACCATCAAACATCGGAAAAGATAGCAATAGTGGCAATACTCCATTTATTATAGATGGGATCGATTCGATGATGATGAAGATAGCTGGATGTTGTAATCCATTACCTGGTGACGATATTAAAGGGTATATATCGTTAGGTAGAGGTGTGATCGTCCATAAGGCAGATTGTGCAAATATGCAATCACTTTCACAACATAGCGATAGAACTATTGATGTTGCATGGAATAAATCAAGTAGTAACTATAAAGCACCATTAACTTATCATGCGTTATGCGATGATAATCCGAGTATAATAATCAATCTAACGACTGTATTAAAAGATATGTCACTTAATATTTATGAGATGAGTATCAAGTCGGACGGTAACGGATTGTCTGAAATAAACTTCACTGTGCTTGTTAATAGTAAAGAGCAATCTGTGGCTTTAACTAATAAACTTCTCTCAACAAAAGGTATACGTTCAGTAGAAATTCATTAATTTCAATCGTTCATTTCAATCAACTATCTACTATTTAAATTTACTATCAATAATTTTAATCTACTGGCACATTAATTGCATATTTAAGTTATATTTAATAATACTTTTAAGTACAAAGCTGTCTAATGATAGATTAGATAATATTTTATAATATGGAATGATAAATGTTTAATAACAAGTCGATATTAATTACTGGTGGAACGGGATCATTTGGTAGACATTTTACTAAATATCTTTTAGATAATTACGATCCTAGAAGGGTGATAATTTTTTCAAGAGATGAGTTTAAGCAGTATGAAATGCAAAGGGATTTTGAATTTTCTAATAAGATAAGATTTTTTATCGGCGATATTAGAGATAAAGATAGATTGATGCGAGCATTTTATGATGTTGATTATATCGTTCATGCGGCTGCGTTAAAACAAGTTGTTGTATCTGAATATAATCCTTTTGAGGCGATTAAAACAAATATACTAGGTGCACAGAATGTGATTGAAGCATCTATTGATTCAAAAGTTTCTAAGGTTATTGCACTGTCAACTGATAAGGCTGCAAATCCATTAAATCTTTATGGTGCAACAAAATTATGTTCAGATAAACTTTTCGTAGCAGGCAACGCTTATGCTGCTGGAAGGTCGTCAGTGTTTTCAGTTGTAAGATATGGAAATGTTCTAGGCAGTAGAGGTTCAGTTCTGCCGTTGTTTATAGATCAGAAAAAGAAGGGTAAAATCACGATTACTCATCCTGATATGACAAGGTTTTGGATCACGTTAGATGATGCTGTAAAACTTGTGGTATCATCATTTTCTACGATGTCTGGTGGCGAGATTTATGTTCCAAAAATACCATCTATATCTATGGGAGAGTTTGTTGATATTATATGCCCAGGGGTTGATATTGATATTATAGGTATTCGTCCTGGCGAAAAACTGCATGAGATTATGATCTCATCAGATGATGCAAGGCATACTTTAGAGTTTAAAGATCATTATAAAATTATGCCTGAGTTCTTAAATTCAAAACCTCTTGATATTGATGAGGGGAAAAAACTTCCTGATAATTTTTATTACTCATCAGATAATAATCCTCAAAAACTTGATAAACAATATTTACTAAAACTTGTAAAAGAGTATGAAGAGAGTTTAGTTAATGCTAACAAATAATATATCGTACGGAAAGCAGTCTATTGATGATTCAGATATTGATGCTGTTATTGAAACACTAAAATCTGATAGACTCACTCAAGGTTCTAAAGTAGATGAGTTTGAAGAAAGTTTAGCTAAATATTGTGGTGCAAAATATGCAGTTGCAGTTTCATCAGCTACAGCAGGACTACATTTAGCGTATCAAGTTTTAGGGTTGTCAGCCCACGATGAGATTATTACATCACCTATCACGTTTGCAGCAACAACAAATGCAGCGTTATACCTTGGAGCAGAGGTTAAATTTGTCGATATAGTTAGTCGCACTGTTCTTATGGATAATGATAAGATTGAAGAGAATATAAGTAGTAAAACAAAAATTATTGTACCAGTTCATTTTGCAGGATTAGCATCAGATATGGTAGAGATATCTAGGATAGCAACTAAACATAATTTAAAAATTGTAGAAGATGCAGCACATGCATTAGGTGCAAGATATTATAACGGAAAGAAAGTTGGTTGCTGTGATTATTCAGATATGACCGTGTTTTCGTTTCATCCTGTTAAATCTATAACAACTGGTGAAGGTGGAGCGATTACTACAAACAGTAAAGACCTTTACGATAAATTAAAGTTATTAAGATCGCATGGAATAGTCAGAGATAGTGCAGACCATAAATATAAATCATCTGTACCTTACTATCACGAAATGCAGTATTTAGGGTATAACTATAGAATGACAGATATACAAGCTGCACTTGGTATTTCTCAACTTAAAAGGCTAGACAAATTTGTTAAAAGAAGAAATTTGATATCAAATTTTTATCGCATTAACTTTTTAGATAATAGTAAAATTTGTGCTCTTGAGAATCTTGACGGAAGATATAATGCATATCATTTATTTGTTATGCTTTTAGATGATAAAGAGAAACGTAATAAACTGATATCATTTTTAGAGAGTAAAAAAATCTCTACACAGATACATTATATGCCTGTTTATAAGCATCCATATTATATTGATAAAGGGTATAATATCTCACTTGCAAATGCAGAAGATTATTACGAAAGATGTGTATCACTGCCTATCTATCCAGCGATGGAGGAGTTTGAGGCTAAACTAGTTACGGAGTATATAAAAGAGTTTATAAATCTTTATTAACAGTTTTCTAGATAAGATTAAGCAATTATAAGAAGATGTAACGTAGAGTAATCATAAGAACTAAATAAAAAAAAATAGAATATAAAAAGATAAAAGGAAAGAATAGATGTTAAAAAAGAACCTAATGCTGTTAGCAAAACGTAATCCCAACTTAGCATATAGAATAGGGATAGCACCGATAACTGGAAGGTATAAAGTCCTCAAATCACAACGATCAGATCAGATGTTTAATATCATTGATTTAAAGACTAATCTTTATCATTATAACCAGTATGATCCGTATATTGGTGTTAAGATGGATATTGAAAAGATGGGTATACTTCTTCCAAACTTAGCAGTGTTTTTTGGATTTGGATTAGGTTATCATGTGAATGAATACATGAATAAATATCCATTTGCAACTGTGTTGGTGATTGAAGAAGATTTGGAGATATTAAAGACAGTATTTTCTATTACTAATCTTTCTAAACTTCTTACGTATCCGCATTTTTATATTGTGTCAGGTTTGACTCCGATACAGATGTATCCAGAACTTTTTAATTTCTTTAATCAAGCACATTTATTACAATTTTTATCAGCTATTAATATGATACAGAATTCTATATCGGTAAGTGGAAGTAAAGAATTTTATGTGAACATGTTAAGGATATTAAAGGAAGCTGTAACGAATGTGTTAGGGCTTTATGGAAATGATCCTCATGACTCATTAATTGGTATTCAAATGACACTTAGAAATCTTGGAACTATCGTAGATAATCCAGGTATAGAAGAGTTAAAAGATAAGTTTAAAGGTAAGCCAGGTATAGTTGTATCAACAGGTCCATCGCTTAATAAGAATGTAGAATTCCTTAAAGGTTTAGATAATAAAGCAGTTATCGTTGCTGCTGATGCAACAGTTAAGGTTTTACTAAAGAGAGGGATTAAGGCTGCTCACATGGTAACATCGCTAGAGCGTGTTATTGAAACAGCAGGACTATTTGAAGGCTTGACTGAAGAGGATGTTAAAGATTCATACCTATCTGCTTGTCCAGTTGTTGTGCCAGAAACTTATGCTAACTATCCTGGTGAGAAAATCATAGTTTATAGAAATTTTGCTACATTTAAATGGATAGATATCCCTAAAGGCATTTTAGAGATAGGTCCATCAGCTGGTAACATGGCATTTAAAGTTTTAGAGTGGTTAGGTTGCGATCCGATTATTCTAATAGGGCAGGATTTAGCATTTAGTGATGATGGTATAACGCACGCTGAAGGAACTCATTACGGTGAAAAAGCAGAAAGTTATTTAGCAGAGGGTACTGTATTTGTTCCTGGTAACTATCAAGAAAAAGTTAAAACATCTCCAACTTTCTCTCAATTTCTTCGCCACTATGAAAGAGATGTGTCAGCATATAAAGGCGAAGTTATCAATGCTACTGAGGGTGGGGCAAAGATTGAAGGAGCTCAGCTAATGACCTTTCAAGAGGCTATTGATAAATATGTGAAAGATGATATAGATACACTTGATATAATTAAAAAGAATCTTAAAACCCCAACAATTAAAGTTAAAAAACGTGAAGTTAAAGAGTTGTTAAAAAAGCTACATGATGCTATTAAATTTTCTGACAATCTAGTTGAGAAGTTGAATATAGGTGTTGAGCATTGTTTAGCGTTTGAAGAGATCGTGAAAGTCGATCCTGAACTTGAAGATGCAGATAATTTAGCACAATGTGATGAGCTCATAAGAAAGATAGAGAAAGCACAAGAATCGTTTAATTCGAAAGAATTTTATCTAATTTTTATGCACTATGTACAGTCATATTATATTAAAGCATCTATGGATATTAATCATTATAAATATAAAATCAAACCATCGACAGATCTGAATAAGATATTGGTTGTTAAATTTAAAGAGTTTTATTCTGTTATTGCAGCGTTAATAAATAAGCTAAATATTGAGTTTAAAGAAGCATTAGTAAATATGGAAAAACATTTATCAGAGATGAAATAAGTTTTATAAAGTAGATATGAAGATTGATATTTATTGTATTTGAGTATTGCGTGATAGATGTTAATTATTAAGAAATTGTAATGATTATATAGATTAACTACTATGAGTGCACTTGTAGTTAGTCACTGTAGTGAACTTTATAGTATGATCAGGTGCTTATTAGTATAATGTTGTAGTTGATATTATATCTATGTGTTCTTTTAGATGTTGGTTCTATGGTATGTGGTGCTTTATATTAGGTATTGTGTTACGAAGTATTAAGCAATTTTAGGGCTATCTATATTGATGGTTAAGATCAATAGCGTAAAAGTACGAACTGATTTTATTGAGACTAATTTACAGGCATTAGACACGTTATGGATGATATTATGATAAGTAAATTAATTGATTTATATTGAGTATACCTACGCAATATATGTTAAGTGTATGTTTATGAGTTAAGCATATATTGTATATAGGTTATAAATTGAACGTATTACATCTTAAATATATCTAATAAAAATATGGACTACTTGTTTTCTCTTTCTGTCTTATTTTATCTATAATAAGCAATTCATCTTGCAGATTTTCTATATTATTTTGAATCAAATTTTTATAAGCAATAAGCATTTCATCGTTTTTCACTCTGTTTATTGCTTTACAAATAATTGCTAAAGCCTCACATAAGTTTTCTTTTGCTTCATCAATATTTTTATAAAACTTATCAATAAGTTGATTGGCTTTTGTTATATATGTATTTCTAATATAATTTCTTTTGAGATTAAGAAATGACTCTAAATTTCTTACAGGTTCAACAGGTTTATTCATTATTTTTAGAGTTAAGTTGTTTAACTTAGAAGAGTATTGTGCTGTATCCACTATCGCATTTTCAATATAGTCAAATGCTCTAACAATTTTGTCATGTGGAGATTTGGGGTCGTTTATAGCTTCAGCAGCATTTCTGATATTTTTGAGTATTTTAGATAGATTGTAGTCGCTTAGATCGACTTTTCTTACTTCCCCTGTTACGGGGTTAGTAATTTTTTTGTAATCAGAATCGTCAGACATTACACTTTGTAAACACGATACTTAGTAGCTGATTTTTTAAATACATACATTTTTCTTAATAAATTACGGAAAGTTTTTTTAAGATTTTTCACAATAGACCTCATTAATTAAATATTGTATACCAAACTGGATATACGCTAATAGTATGACAGACACCAACTATTGAGTGCATTACTATACGGGGACGACGAGACTCGAACTCGCGACCTCTGACGTGACAGGCCAGCGTTCTAACCAACTGAACTACGCCCCCTAGTAATCTAACAAACAAAAAAAAATGAACGCTGCAGGGATTGAACCTGCGACCCACGGCTTGTAAGGCCGTTGCTCTCCCAGCTGAGCTAAGCGTCCAAAAAAGTATTATAGACTATATTACAAAAATAATCTATTTTTATTAACGACCCGTAGGGGATTTGAACCCCTGTTGCCTACGTGAAAGGCAGGTGTCCTAGGCCAAGCTAGACGAACGGGTCTAAAAACAGTAGATACAAAATGTATCTAACTAAGTGAGCCGTACTGGGGTCGAACCAGTGACCCTTTGATTAAAAGTCAAATGCTCTACCAACTGAGCTAACGGCTCCTCTGCACTAACTAACGAACTAGGAAGTTATCACATGACAACATCTTTGTCAACTAGTTTGTAGATAAGTTTTTCATATTACTATCTTAATTGGTGATTATACTGGTTAGTAATATAGTTAACTGCACTATTTTTGATATATTATACATAGGTTATTTGATGTTTTTCAATATTGTAAATAAGTATAAAAATATTTTTTTGATTATTAATTATCTTTAAAATTATTATAATAAATTATATATGTTTTGATATGTTTTTCACGTAATTATCGAATGATTGTTGCTCTATATTTAAAATATCGAATATTTTATTTTCATCACAAGTATTATCAGATAGGAGCATATTTAACTGATCGGTTGTTATCGGGAAAGAATCAAACCGTTCAAATATTTTTATTATAGGTTTTGCAAGATCTAAAGGAATATGTAGTAAAAAATTATTTATTCTTAAATTATTGGATATACTTTCGATGAGTTCATTATATGTATATACAACCGTTCCACCAAGTTCAAACGAACAGTTTAGGCAATCGATATTGGTTATAGATTTTGTGAATGCTTTTGCAACATCACTTACAGATACAGGTTGTAGTTTATAATTGCCGTTGCCAAATACTGGAAAAATTCTAATTTTCTTAATATTTTTTATGAACATATTTATAGATTTATCATCTCTTCCGAAAATTAATGATGGTTGAAAAATAGTCCAAACAAGATCTTTACTTTTAACGATATTTTCAGCTATATATTTTGTTTCAAAATAGTTACTTATTTCAGTAGATGAAGCAGAATTTGCAGACATGTGTATGTATCGTTTAACATTATGTTTGATAGCAAGATCAGTGATTATTTCAGTTGCTTCAACATGGAGTTTATTAAATGTGATATTTTTATTTTTATTTTCACGAATTATACCTATGAGATTTATGATAGCTAAAGATCCATCAATTCTATCTTCCCAATGTTTATAGTTGAAAATATCACCTTCAATAATTTCTAAGTTACTGGCAGGTTCTATTTTATGAGTATTTCTTGCTAGCAGTTTTACACTATAATTTAGGTTTAATAATTCTTTTAATATTTCAGTACCAACAAAACCTGTTCCACCTACGATAAATATAGTACCTTTATTTTTCATCAAAAACATACTCCAAATTATTAGATATATCTTTACTATAATATGAACTCAGATCATTGCAAGAGAAATAGTTTAATCTATTTTTTTAGATGAGATTATTCAATAAATTTATAACTCCTGCTATGATTATTGTGAACGTATACTATAAAATATGGAAAAAAAGTTTTAAAAATATTATAATAATTTTAATGATTTTACGAGGAACTTAACACCTATGAGTACGATAATAAAACTAAGTAATGAGAGTATTGATAGCGAACATATCTGTTGTGCAATATCAGATAAAAAGAGTGTGCAAGGCTATAACTTAAAGAAAGAGTGGCTTAAATCAGAGTTTAAGAACGGATATGTTTTTCAAAGATTAGATGAGCGAGCAAAAGTATTTATTGAGTATGGTGATAGTGAAAAAGCATGGGCACCGATTGATGCTAAAAACTACCTGTTTATACAGTGTTTTTGGGTCGCTGGTTCGTATAAAGGCAAAGGATATGGTAAGACATTGATATCGCATGCAGTGGATACTGCTAAAGCTCAAAAGAAAGATGGATTGTTGATTATAACTGGTAAGAAAAAGATGCACTTTTTAGCTGATGGAAGTTGGTTGTTAAAAAATGGTTTTAAAGAGATCGATAAAACTGACTCAGGTTTTACTCTGCTCTCTTATAAGATTGATGAAGATTTAAAAGATATGAAACAACAAAATACACCGAAGTTTAAGGATCATATATATACAGGCGAGTGTGATAATAAGAAAGGTTTAACTGTGTATTACTCTGATAGGTGTCCGTATACAGATTACTATGTGAATACTGTTTTGAAAGAGTCGGCACAGAAGCGTGAAATTGCTATAAAGAGTGTATATTTAAAGACGGTGAAAGATGCACAAAACTCTCCTGCACCTTCGAGTATTTTTAGTTTGTTTTATGACGGTAAATTTCTGACTACAGATGTAAGTGTATGTTTGGAGTCAAAATTTAATAAGATTATTAAGTAGTGTTTTAGATTGATAATTATGTGAAGGTGAGTGATATATTAACGATTGATATCACTTGATATAGATAAGACTAACATTCGTATCAATGAATATTAGTCTATGTTATAATCTCTATATTTTGTCAATAAATATTTTTGTTTAGCTTAGTTGTATCGGTTTTGACTTATTTTATTTGTAGTTGATCTTTTAATGACTCTGCAGATATACAAGCTGTTTCATCTCCCATAGAGCAGGCTTTTTCTACAAGTGCTAATGATCTGGTTAAATCTTTTTCAACCCCTTTTCCGTTGCTGTATAGTATGCCAAGATTATGACAGCCTAGAGATATGCCTAGATCGCAAGATTTAGTAAGTAGTTCGGCTGCTTTTTCAAGATTTACTACAGTTCCTCTACCGTGATAATACATGAGTGCAAGGTTTGCACAACCGATACCATTTTCTACATTTTCAGGACAACTTTTAGTAAGATAATCAAACGCCATATTCATATTTCTTGTAGTTGCAGATGTGCCGTTAAGATACATTGCACCAGCGTTGATACAGGCTAGAATAACGTTTCCGTCATTGCAAGCGAGTTCATAAAGTTTTAATGCTTCGCCTTCATCAGGTTGCACAAATTCGCCTATATTATATTGTAGTCCTAATTGAAAGCAGGCTTCGTAGTTATTTTCATCACACTCTTTTTTATTTTTATTAAATTTCTCTTCATGAGAGAGGTTTTGAATTTCTTCCACATCATTTTCAGATACGGCAACATTAAATATAGCAATAAGTGCTACGGCTAAAACAACAACAATTGCGAGATTTTTTTTCACAAGTTACTCCTTGATAATATATGTATAAATGATAACGTGATTAGAGTGCTACTGTTTTCTAACTTATTTTATAAAGCAGATTTTTAAATTATAATTTATATAAGTTATAGATCTAAAAACCATAAAAAAGTGCGATATATAATTACGTATATTTTTTAGTACAGTACATTATATAGTTTAGAGTTAGATAATTCAATAAATTAATGGTGCTGTGTAGAAAT
>CAMQYB010000012.1 GCA_947039055.1 uncultured Deferribacteraceae bacterium | reverse complement strand
TTTTGATTAATATAATTTTTACAACGGTTATATTAATAATATCTCCATCAGTTGTTGAAGAACAGTTTTATATTAATAATTGTTTTTGCGACTAATATTTTTATGAGGTTAGAGATAACATGTTATCAAGAGTGTCAAGAGTATTTGATATACTACTAATAATTGCCGTACCTATCGGTTTATATTTTGCATTTATTTATGCACCAGTTGAAGCACGAATGGGTATAGTGCAGAAGATTTTTTACTTTCATGTTGCATCAGCATGGGTAGGTTTTTTCGCTTTTTTTATAACTTTCTTAATGAGTATAGCTTTTTTAATTAGTAGAAAATTTATATTTGATGATATAGCTGAAGCCTCAGCAGAGGTCGGATTAATATTTACGACAATAGTTTTATTAACAGGGCCGATCTGGGCAAAACCTACATGGGGAGCGTATTGGACATGGGATCCAAGATTAACAACAACATTAATCTTATGGTTTATATATGTTGGCTATATTTTATTAAGACAGTATATTGCAGACGTTAACCAACGTGCTAAATTTTCAGCAGCTTTAGGTATAATAGGATTTATAGATGTTCCGATCGTTTTCCTATCAATAAGATTGTGGAGAACTATTCATCCAAATGTAGTACAAAAAGGTGGTGGTGGACTTCATCCAGATATGCTTACGTCTCTGTTTGTTTGTCTAGGAATTTTCACGATTATATATGTTGCACTTCTTCTTAAAAGGTTATTAATTAGTAGCCTTGAAAGACGCATATCTATAATTGAAGAAAAAAAATAATTTATTAAGTATAAAAATTGAGGTATAATTATGAAGAATATATGGTATTTAATTTCAGCTTACTCAGTGATTTGGTTTTTGTTAGCGTACTATTTTATAAAAATCGGTGGAAAGGTTAAATCTCTTGAGAAGCGTTTAGCATCTTTAGAAGATAATGACGAATTAGAAAATAAATAAAGTTATAAACTTGAGGCTCACAATATGAAACTACTAAATAATATAAAGCTACCAAATTTAAGTCGTAATAAAATTATAATTATTGTAATAGTTATTATATTTTTAATCGTTGTATTGATACCTAAATCTCGTGACAAAGATATAGATAAACTAAGTGCAAAAGATGATAGCAGATCTACAGATATTAAAGTAGAAATTGTTGATCGTGGAGTGGTTAAAGAAATTAATATTGTTCCAGGTGTTGCAGAGGCATGGGAAACTGTTCCTGTTGCGATTGAAACTAACGGACTTGTTAATAAGGTTTATGTTGAGGAAGGTGATACGGTTAAGATCGGTGCGACTCTTCTAACTTTAGACACTGAAGAGTTAAAAGCTAATCTTGCAAGTAGTTCAATACAATTAAAATCATCTAAGACAGATTTTGACAGAGCTAAGAACTTATATGCAGGTAATGCTGTATCTCAAAAATCATACGACGATGCATTTAACGCATTTAAAATAGCTGAAGCATCATATAGAGTCGCTAAAGAACAAGAGAGTAAATCAGTTTTAAAAAGCCCTGTTAGTGGTGTTGTGGATATTATGACTCCTAAAGCTGGAGAGTTTATTAACGCTGGATATGTTGTGGCGAATATTGTTGTGCTTGATAAATTAAAAATATACCTTGATGTTTCTGAACAAGATATTCAGTTCTTAAACGTTGGTGATAATGTTTCTGTATACCCTGCTGATGGTTCTGGTAAAGATAATATTGTAACTGGTCAGATCAACTATATATCTGTTTCAGCTGATCCACAAACATTAACATATAAAGTGAGAGTTGATCTTGAAAACGCTCAAACAATCAGGCCTGGAAGAATTGTTAGAGCTGAAATTACTCAACGAATATTAGAAGATTCAATCGCAGTTAATTTTTATTCTATCGTAAGTAGAAGTGGTAAAAATTATGTATTTATAAATGATAACGGTACAGCTGTTGAAAAAGAAGTTGTTCTAGGACCTATGATAAATGATAGAGCTATTATCTTATCTGGACTTAATGATGGTGACGAACTGATCGTTAGTGGACAACAATTTTTATCTAATAAATCAAATGTAAAAGTAGTAGAATAAAAACGTTACAAGCAGTAAAGTTGTAACTAATAAAGTAATAAAATTACAAGTAATAAAGTAACAAATAAAATTACAAGCAATAAAGTAACAAGTAATAATTTAAAAGCAATAAAGTTACAAGCAATAAACTTGTAAGTTACAAAGTAACAAATCTATCTAATGGTTTAATCCTTAGTAGGTGTTGAATTTTATATAATAACTCAAATATGAACGTAAAAATAGCAGAGTCCGAAAATAAATAATAAGTAAATAAATCATCAAATGATTTTATCTCTTTAAGATAGGTTAGCTTATGTTAATGACAGATATCGCGTTGAAATATCGCTCTACCATGTTCCTTTTAATGCTTATGATAACAATCTTTGGTGCAATGTCATATTCAGCACTACCAAGAGAGTCTGAACCTGATGTTGAACTTCCGTTCATAATTGTAAATACTATATATGCTGGAGCATCACCTGAAGATATAGAGACTCTTATAACTATCCCTATGGAGAAACAGTTAAAAGGTCTAAAGGGTGTTGAAGAGGTTATCGCATCAAGCTCTGAAAGCATATCAACAATAAGTATCGAGTTCCAATCAGGAATGGATATTAATACAGCATTACAACTTGTGAAAGATAAAGTCGATCTAGCTGAGAGAGATCTACCGACTGATCTTGAAGAAGATCCATTTGTTATTGAAGCATCAATGTCAGATTTTCCAATTATGACTATCGCAATATCAGGCAAAAATATTCCACAAGCTGATCTTAAAAAAATAGCCGATAAAATTGAAGATGAGATCGAAGGTGTTAGAGGGGTTTTAGAAGTAAACCAATCTGGTGGCCCTGCAAGAGAGATCTTAGTTGAATTTAATTATATTAGACTTCAAGCTTATAAAATTTCTATCGATCAGATAGGACAAGCGATTAGAACTGAAAATATAGATATTCCAGGTGGAACTATAGATATAGGTAAAGGTAAATATCTATTAACTATTCCTGGAACGTATGACAATATCAATGATATGAAAAATATCATTATAGCTGTTAGAGAGAATAAACCAGTATACTTAAAAGATATCGCAACAGTTACAGATTCATTTGAAGATCAAGATACTTATGCAAGGATTGATGGCGTAAATGCGATTTCAATATCAGTTAAAAAACGTCCTGGTGATAATGTTATTGAGATAGCGTCAGATGTTAAAGCGATTTTGCAGACAGCTAAAGATAGACTGCCTCCTGTTGTTAATTTCGATATTATAGTTGATAGATCTGATGAAATCCTTCTAATGGTATACGAACTTGAAAACACTCTGCTAACTGGACTCATATTAGTTATCTTAGTTTTATTTCTTTTCCTTGGTGTAAGAAATTCTATTTTCACAGCGTTTGCAATTCCGTTCTCAATGATGATAACATTCATAGTATTACATCTAATGAGTATTACATTAAGTATGGTTGTTCTTTTCTCATTAATTATTGCACTTGGAATGTTAGTTGATAACGCTATTGTAATAGTTGAAAACGCTTACCGACATATGCAAAGCGGTATGAATAGTGTGGACGCTGCACGAGCTGCTGCAAATGAGGTGGGTTGGCCGTTAATCGGAGCTACTGCAACCAACATCGTAGCTTATGTTCCTATGTTATTTTGGCCAGGAATTGTTGGTGACTTTATGAGTTTCATACCTATAACAATGATCGTAACATTAACAGCATCGTTCTTTGTAGCGTTACTATTTAACCCAGTTATTTGTGCAACATTTATGAAAGTTGGTAAAGGTAAAATTAGATCAGACGAGGATGAAGATTTCGGAAGATTTATGAGATTTTATATGAAGACTGTTCATTTTGCATTAAACCACAGAATAAAATGTCTATTATTAACGGTTGGAACAGTTGTTCTTCCTGTAGTTATATTTATAGTATCTCCATTAACATTAGAGTTTTTTCCTCAATCAGATCCTCAAACGATTTACTTTAATGTTGAAGCTCCTCAAGGAACTAACGCTAAAACAACATCTGAGTTTGTAGAAACAATTGAACGCATGGTAGACAATGAAACTGAAGTTAGAAGTGTTTTAGGAGAGATCGGTGGAGCAGTTGGTAGCACATCAGGAGCACCAGCAGGAGCTGGAAGTTCATCAACTCACCTTGGACGAGTATCATTAAAATTTCAAGATTTTGCAGATAGAAAGGAATCATCAACATCTGTAAGAAATAGAATTCGTGAGAAATTAAAAATCTTTCCAGGTGCACTTGTAACATCAGAAGTTCCAGAGATGGGACCTCCAACAGGGAAACCGATATCTATAGAAGTATCTGGTGAAGATATAGATACACTTAAAGATATATCTATGAAAATACAGAACGAGATTGCTGATATAGATGGATTACTGGATCTAACAGATGATCTTGTTTTAACTAAACCAGAGATTAGAATTGATGTTGATAGAGAGAAAGCAGCATTACTAGGTTTATCAACTCAAGCGATCGCAGCATCAGTTAGAAATTCTATGTATGGATTATTAGCAGGAACTTATAGAGAAGGAAGTGATGATTACGATATAAAAGTTAAGCTTCCAAAATCAGAGAGACAATCAATTGAAGATGTTAGAAACATGCGTATATCAACTAGCAATGGAAGTTATGTTCCACTATCATCAGTTGCAAATGTATATCTTTCAGCTGGTTACGGAACGATCACTAGAAACAATTTTAAAAGAGCTGTAAATGTTACAGGTGAGAATAGAGAAGATGTTTCATCAATAGATATTTTAGCTGAAATTAAAGAGAGATTAGCAGATTATAAACTTCCGTTAGGTTACGATATAAATTTTACTGGTGAGACTCAAGATCAAGAAGAGGCTATTAAGTTTTTATCGTTAGCGTTTTTATTAGTTGTTTTTCTTATATTACTAGTTTTACTTTTAGAGTTTAACTCAATCCCTCAAGTTATGATTATTTTGGTTACAGTTTTATTATCATTAGGTGGAGTGTTCTGGGGATTACTTATAACTCAAACAAATTTTGGAATAATTATGAGTGGTATTGCGATCATATCTCTTGCAGGAGTTGTTGTAAATAACGGTATTATTATGATAGACTTTACAAACAAACTTTTAGATCGTGGTTATACAATAAGAAACGCTGTTGTTCAAGCAGGAGCAGTAAGATTTAGACCAGTAATGTTGACAGCAATCACAGCGATATTAAGTTTACTACCTATGTCTATCGGCTACGGATTAGATATAAGAATTTTATCAATCGTGAACGGTGCAGAGATGAGTCAGTGGTGGGGATCTATGGCAAATGCAGTTATATTTGGATTAGGATTTTCTACAATGCTAACATTGGTTGTTGTGCCAATTCTATACTCTTTCACAAGAGGCGGATTAAAAGGCGATATGAGAAAAGATATCACATTTAAAGAATGGTTTAAATTTTAACTATAAGATATACTAAAGATACGATAATATTTATTATTCGGAGGTTTTTATGAACAAAGTAATACTAACTTTAGCGATGCTATTTATTTTGACAGTATCGTATTCTAATGGTCATGCTTACGATCTTTCAGAAAAGATGAACAAGCAGATAGAAACTTGGGTTGCAACAAAATATGTTGATCCAAAATTTTCTCCTGAATTAAAGTTGCAGGTATATACAAATGAAGTAACAGCGTATGCTTGGATACAAGAACATGCAAGTAATAAAGAAATTTTAAGAGAAGTTATGCTTATGTATCCTCCAAAACTTTACGGTTATAATATGCTAAAATTAATGTATCAACAACAATTACAATTTAAAAATGATAAGTTTTAAAAATTAATCTTGATACTTTTGTAATTATTGTATAAATTTAATATTCAAATAATATTTTTATAAGCTTAATAAGTTTATGCTTATGCTTATGTTTATGCTTATGTTTGTGTTTGTGTTTGTGATGCTTACATATTTATTAACTTTGCATTACAGCATGTTCTGTATGTTTAATATATTTGTACGTTCTAAATTCTTATAAGTTATATATATATTGATAAACAGAATGTATTCTGCAAATATCTGTAAGTTTAGCAAATATGATATACTTTATATTTATAGGCTTTATATACGTTTATAAGTTTAATATATATATGTAGGGAAAAAATTTCCCTATGGGGGAAAAAATTTCTATGTTAAAAAAATATCTACTAACTCCAGGTCCAACACAAGTTCCAGAGATAATATTACTTGAAATGGCACAACCTATGATGCATCATAGAACATCAGAGTTTGAGTCTATATTTGCAGAAGTTAGAAAAGGGTTGAAATCTGTTTTTAAAACCGATAACGATGTATTAATATTATTAGGTTCAGGAACACTAGCTATGGAAGCTGCTGTAATAAATACTTTAAACGATGGCGATACAGCCTTAGTTATAAACGGTGGAAAGTTTGCAGAAAGATGGACACAGCTATGCAAAATGGCTGGAGTTACAGTTATTGAAATTAAAACTGAGTGGGGAGAAGCTGTAAATCCTCAAGATGTAAAAATAGCACTCGACAAAAACCCTGAAATAAAAGCTGTCTTAATGCAAGGCAGTGAAACATCAACAACTGTATACCACCCTATTAAAGAAGTTGCTGAAATTATTAAAGATAAAGAAAACACTATCTTGGTTATAGACGGTATAACTTCTGTTGGAGTTCATGATACTGAAACAGATAAATGGGGAGTAGATATATTAATATCTGGTTCACAAAAAGCGTTTATGTTACCTCCAGGATTATCATTTATATCGTTAAGCAAAAAAGCTTGGGATATGGTTGATAAAAACACACAGAAAAAATTCTATATAGATCTTAAAAAAGAACGTAAAAATCAAGAGAAAAACACAACAGCTTGGACTGCAGGTGTATCACTTATTATAGGGCTTAACAAAGTTCTTAAAATGCTTTTAGAAGAAGGGCTTGATAATGTTTTTAATAGACATAAAATAAACGCTAAAGCAACTAGAGCTGCTTGCACTGCAATCGGTCTAAAGCTTTTGGCTGAAAAATCTCCATCTGACGCTGTAACTGGTTGTTACTTACCTGACGGAATTGATGGAAAAGCTTTCGTTAAATTTTTAAGAACAAAATGTGGTGTAGCTATTGCTGGTGGACAAGATCAGTTAGATGGAAAAGTTTTACGAATATCACATTTAGGGTATCACGATCTTTTCGATACGATCACAGCTATATCATCTATTGAGATGGGATTAGTAAAATTCGGTGCTAAAATACCACTATCTGCTGGTGTTAAAGCTGCTCAAGAAATTTTTATAAAATATATACCAGAGAAATAAAATAATTATGCAAATAAAAAACGGAACAGAACCTGCAGTTTTAAGGGTTGCTAGAAAAGAAAATATCATAAAAAATATCAAAGATTTATTTGATTCTTTCGGATATATAAAATTAGATTTTCCATTATACGAACGATACGATATACTTAAAGAAACTTGTTTTGATATATCTGATGAGACAACAATTCGTTATACAGATAGAGCATCTGGAAAATCTTTTGTACTGCGTCCTGATTTTACTCCTCAAGTTTGTAGAAGTGTGGTAGGATATATGTCTGACTACCCTCTACCTCTTAGAGTGCAATATAACGGATCAGTATTTAGAACAACACTTAGCAAAGGTGTTAGAAGTGATAGCGTACAGATCGGAGTAGAAATTTTTGGTAATGATTCTTTTCATGCCGATACAGAAATTCTTCTGCTTGCTGATAAAGCGTTAAAAGCTATTAAGCTTAAAGATTATAAAATTATTATAGGCGATAAAGAATTTCTATCATATATAATTAACTCTATCCCTACAAAACAGGATAAAATTAAAAACCTTATATCAACAAAATCAACTTATCTGTTAGAGGATGAGTTAAAAGATGTTGATATTGATAGTAAAATGAAAGAACTTATTATATCTGTAACATCCCTTTTTGGTGGTATAGAGATTTTTGATAAGTTAAAAGAGTTATCAACGTTTGATAAGTTTTTATCTAAACGTGTTGACTATCTAAAAAAAGTTGCCGATAATCTAATATCATTAGGAGTAGATGTGGATACTCTTGTGTTTGATATTTCAGAGATCAAAGGTTTAGATTACTATACAGGTATAAGTTTTGAATTAACTCATCCGTTATCAGGACATCTTTTAGGTAGCGGTGGACGATATAACAATTTAATGAGTAAGTTCGGTAAAGATATTAATGCAGCAGGGTTTGCGTTACATCTTGATAAATTAATGAAGTTTGATACAATATTTGATTATAGCGATAGTTACGATTATCTTATTGTTGGTGAGAAAAATTTTAAAAAGTATATAGAGCTACAAAGCAAAGGGTCTAGAGTTATATTTATTAACGACAAAACCTCATTACCTGAGTTCGTATCTACATATAAATTTAAAGAAATTATTGAAAATTAAGGTCTATATTAGGAGGCCAATGTTATGGGATGTTCAGTTATTTTAGGCGTGCAGTGGGGAGATGAAGGTAAAGGTAAGATAGTAGATCTTTACGCAAAACAAGCAGATGTTGTAGTTAGATATCAAGGTGGTCATAACGCTGGCCATACTGTTTGGGTTGAAGGTGACAAGTTTGTTCTGCATCTTGTACCATCAGGGATAATTCATAAAAAAACCATCAATATCATAGGAAATGGAGTGGTTATTGAGCTATCAGCACTTATTAAAGAGATCAAAGCTCTACAAAAAAGAGGTATAAACTTTAATAAAAGATTTTATATATCTGATAGAGCACACGTTATTATGCCTTACCACACACTATTTGATAAGCATAAAGAAGAGCTTAAAGGTGCTAAAAAAATAGGCACAACTGGCAGAGGAATAGGTCCTTGTTATATGGATAAAACAGGAAGAATGGGTATAAGAATATCTGATCTTTTTGATAAAAAAATATTAACAGAAAAAATTAAAGATAATCTTGAAGAGATTAATTCGTACGCAACTAAGGTTTATAATATTGATCCACTTGATGCAGCTACAGTTATATCTCAATGTTTAAAATTCGCTAAAGAGATTAAAGATTATGTGACTGATACAGCAGTTTTAGTCAATGATCTAATTGACAAGAAAAAGAAAGTTATGCTAGAGGGTGCACAAGGCACGTTGCTTGATCTTGATTTTGGAACATATCCATTTGTTACATCATCAAACGGTTCAGCAGGTGGTGCATCAATCGGTACTGGAGTATCTCCATTAAAGATTAATCAGGTTGTTGGTGTTTTAAAAGCGTACACAACAAGAGTTGGCGAAGGTCCTTTTCCTACTGAATTGTTTGATGCAGACGGCGAACTTTTAAGAAAAACAGGAAACGAATTTGGTGCAACAACTGGTAGATCAAGAAGATGTGGTTGGCTAGATTTAGTTGCTGCAAAATATGCTTGTATGGTGAACGGATTAAGTTATATCGCTCTTACAAAAATAGATGTTTTAGATGTTATGCCTAAAATAAAAGTTTGTATTGCGTATAAAATTGATGGCAAAAAAGTTACTACTTTTCCAGCAGAGATTGATAAGCTAAACAGAATTGAACCTGTTTATAAAACTTTTAAAGGTTGGAAAACAGATATAACTAAAGCTAAAAGTATCAAGGACTTACCTGTTGAAGCAAGAGAGTATCTTGATTTTATAACTAAATTTTTAAACGTTCCTTACTGCTTAGTATCGCTTGGAACTGATAGAGAAGAAACAGTTGTATTATCAGATATATTTTAGGTTTTTTAAATCTTTTAATATTTAAAGATTAAGTACAAATTATTAGTTATTAAGTTTAATAGTATACAATAGATAAGATGGATAGTAATAGTTTTAGGCTGTGCTATCCATTTTTTTATATTACAAAATAATAATTATTTAATCTGGAGAAAGTTATGCATTACGATTATTTAGGTGTAGAATATTTTTTATCATCACTTGAAAGTTCTGTATTTACAGATATACGAAAATGTACTTTCATAAGAGAGATTGATTTTAATTACGAGGGATCAGCTGTATTAGTTGAGATTAACCCCGCTGTTATTATTGATAATCCAAATGACGTAACAAATAGTAAAGAGTATTCAGAACTCATTTTACTCACTAGATTTGATGGAAATAATGGCGATGATTGTGATAATTGCGATAATTATGATGATTGCAATGATTTCACCAACATATCTAAGTTCCCATGTTTTGTACATATTGCGATATTAAATAACGGTATTAAAATTTCTGATGTTATAAAAGATAAACAAGTATTAACTAAAACCGATATCACAACTCTTGCATGGGGAGAGATTTATAGTAGTTTAGATGATAAATTATTAGAGGGTAAAAAGTTACTGTATAAAACATAGCAGAAGCATATATTATTAAAAAAATATTATTGAAAAAGTTACTGCATAAAACATGGTAGAAGCATATATTATTAAAAAAATATTATTGACTAGAATTTAGTATAAACAAATAACAAAAGTTTATTATCATATAAAATAGAATTATTCATACAAAATTAACGGAAACAAGGGGAAATTTAATGTCATCAAAATATCAAGAGGATGAAAGAAAAAGACAGTCAGCACTTATCACAGAGTCTGATCTATTTGAGGGTGCTGAAGTTTGGGGAAAGTATAGAGATAAGAAAAGAGCTTTCATGCTTCTTGATGGCAATGCCAATCTATATCCATCTATAAGAGATGATGCAAAAAAATATTTTATAGAAAATAACGTGTCATGGTGGGTAGAAGGAAAACAACCTACAGGACATCTGCTTTCATCGCAAATAGCTTGTATAAATCATCTTTTTGCAATAAGAAAAGATAAAGAAACTGTCTTAAGTTTATTAAATCATATAGCAGAAAATCAATTTGCAGAAGATGATAGATTTACAGAAATCCTACCAATCACATCTGATAAAGATAAAGGATATATAGCTTTTGAGGCTGTAAGCAGTCACGATCATCTAAATGAGCGTTCATCAACAAGAGGTTCAAATTGTACATCATTAGATGCACTTATTTATGCAAAACATATAAATGGTGAGAAGTGGATTATACCTATTGAATGGAAATATACAGAGCATTACAGTAATGAAGATAAAGCAAAAGGTGCTAATGGAGAAGTTAGAAGAGGTAGATACAACCAACTGATTAAATACTCTGAGCAATTAAAACAATCATATTCTGGTCTTTTCTATTACGAGCCGTTCTATCAACTTATGCGTCAAACTTTATGGGCAGAACAAATGGTTTTAAGTAATAACACAGAGAGTGTAAAAGCTGATAGCTATATTCATCTACATGTTATTCCTACAGCGAATGAAAAACTTCTTCAAAAAACATATAAATCTAGCAGTAAAAATATGGAAACAAGTTGGAGAGAGTCTATCAATAATCAAGATAAATATAAAATTATTGATAACAAATTAATTATTGATTATCTTGCAACTCTTCCATCATACTCAAAATTAGCAGATTATTTATCTAAAAGATATCTGTAAAATATAATTTGTTTTTATAACCTAAACAGTAAAAGAGGTAGACACACAATCATGCACCTACCTCTTAATAATATACTTAAGTCAATTTATACCTAACACTAAAACAATTTTAAAACTCTTATAATATATTTAAACTTATTTCATACAACTATCTACTGTGTTTATTCTGCTTGATCGCCCTTCTCTTTTAATCTATATAATCTTGCGAACGGATATTTATCAAGCACCAATTCATAAAGTTCAGTATCTGGTTGATTTAGAAAAAACAGATCTACAAATGAGCTTTCCTTATCTTTTTCAGAAATTAAATATACTGCATTAATTCCTCTACCACTTGTGTTGACAATTAATGTGTATCCGCTACTAAACTGATAATCAATTTTATCGACAACATTACCTGCCTCTGTGAAATAGGTATTAATTAATGTAGCACGATTATTAATTATACCTGTGTTTAAGTTAATCGTAAAACCGTTACAAGTTAATATATTATCTTGCATAGAACTACAATTTAATTGATCTAAATTTCTTGGATCACTTACACCTTTTTTAGGATCCCAAAATGATAGATAAGATATAGAGCTATATTTACTAATCATGTCATTTGTATATAAAACATAAGTCTTATTATCAGTTGGACCTTCATTGAACTTAGATATATTATCAAGCACCATCTCTAAAGTATAATTATCCTCAATAAAATCATTTAGCTGAGTAATACCGTTTCGATCTAGGTATGATGTAAAATTGTATAGATCTTGCTGACTAGATGTTAACGCTTTTGCGATAAGATAAGTTTTAGGACTTTCTTGACTCATACCTGTATGAAAAACATTAAAATCACCTGCATCTACCAATGCCAATCCGTAATCCCACCATGTAAGCACGTTAGAATTTTTTGGTAGTGTTTCATCCATTTCAATAAAAACATCATATATAGGAGTTACAATTGATGGACCAGTTCTATAGCTATAATTACTATATCCTGCAAGCAGAAATACACCGAACACTATAAATGCTAACGATGTTGATAATGCTATTTTTAGATACTCTTCATACTTAAATTTGAAATCTATATTAGATATAATCGTATGAAATATATACCCGATACCGACACCAACAGTTGGCCCTAAAAACATTGAAAATCTGTTTGATGAAACAAATGTCATTAAACCTAATGCGAAAAGAGGTGCTAAAGGTATACATTTTTTGAAATTTCTTAAAGCAAATACTATGGCAGATAATAAGCCCAATCCTGCTATAAATGTGTTAGGAATAACATATCTTAAAGACTCGCCTATTGTTGCAGATCTTTTTGCCTCACCAATTGTAGAGTAAACATTTGGAAAAAAGTTGTCAAAATTAGATGACTTAATCGGAAATATATACACTTGTATAGATTGTATCATCTGCACGACAGTATCTTTTAAATAGTATGGATTTGTAAATATTATATATAAAACCGATGCGATCACGATATCTTTAATTTTAAATTTTGATATCGCTAACATAAAAATCAGTAGTGCAAAATATACTATATTGAACACTCCATGATGATACCAGTAAAAGAAAACTCCTATCGTTAATCCTGCAAGTGAGGAGTATAAATATAACTTCCATTTTTTATCGTCTCTAACAGTCGATGCAAGATACACAAATAGCGATGCTAAAGCCATAAAGAAAACTATCATACTATCAGCATCAATCCGTCCAAGCGATGTTCTGCCTGCATACATCGGTGCGAACATTCCTATAAGTCCACCGAAAATTCCAAGCGCTGGATATCCTAGTAAATAGAAATATATGCTGAGCGGTATAACAAATAAACCGAACATAAACGGAATAGTATATATTGCTGCACTATGAATATTTATATCAAACAAAGTAGAAACTTTCTCAATCATAACACTAATAAGTGGTAAAGGATCAGGAAAAGGTACACCTTCTGGATAGAATATTTTTTTATCAGCTATAGATGTGTCGTATATCCCTTTACGATATTCATCAGCGTGACGTGTAAATTTGTATGCATCTAAAGTTGTCATCATCGGTATATCATCAGAGTAGAAAACTTGTTTATTTTCATTCCAAAAATTAAGTTGATAAAACTTACTCGATATAGATATCGCTACCACAATAAATATCGCTACCAAAACTATAATGAGTGCGATTTTATCTTTCTTAAACGGTTTATTTAGTAAATTGAGCATTACTCTCCCCTTTTGCAATAATGTGTTTTTATAAAATTATATATTAATCTTACGCCAAATCCTGTCGCTTCTTTTCCAAAAATAGGATGTTCTCTATCTAAAAATGCAGGGCCTGCAATATCTAAATGTATCCACGGATAGTTATCTACAAACTGTTTAAGAAAGATAGCAGCATGAATTGCTCCACCCTCTCTTTTAAATGAACTCATGTTTTGCATATCTGCAACAGTGCTATCAATACCAGATTCGTAACCTTCATATATAGGAAGCTCCCATACATCTTCTGCGATCTCACTTGATATATCTGCTAACTGTTTACTTAAAAACTTTCTATTTGAGAAAAATCCTGCACAGTATGGACCAAGTGCAACAACGCAAGCACCAGTTAATGTTGCAACATCAACTATAACCTCAGGATCAGTTTTAGTCGCAAGATAACATGCATCAGCTAAGATCAATCTGCCTTCAGCATCTGTGTTCATAATCTCAACAGTTTTTCCTGATGCTGATTTTATAACATCACTAGGTTTGATAGCTGTGCTACTAATACAGTTTTCAACAAGAGGCAGGTAGGCATATATATTAACTTTAAGTTTTAACTCTGCAATAAGATTTATAACAGAGAACACAGTTGCAGCACCTGCCATATCACATTTCATACTCTCAATACTACCGCTTGGTTTTAAGTTTGTGCCACCTGTATCAAATGTTACGCCTTTACCAACTAGAGCGATATTAAACTCTGTAGCCTCATCACCGTTATAAAACAATTTCACAAATCTAGGTTTATTAGCCGATCCTCTACCTACTGCATCTATTAATGAATATCCGTTTTCAACGATAGCTTTTTCATCAAAAATTTCTATATCAATATTTTCAGCTAATTTATCTTTAATATATTTTGCAAAATTTATAGGCGTTAAATCGTTTGCTGGAATATTAACTAAATCTCTAGTCATGTTAACATTTTTAAATATTGTATTAACATCATCAGAACACTCATCTATATAATTTTTTAATCGCTGTTGAGATGTAATAACTTCAAGTTCAACAGGTGAGTAACTCTCTTTTTTAGTTTTATACATATCAAAAGAGTATAGTCCAAACATCATCCCTTCAATAAATCCATAAGTGGCAGAGAAATCTTTTTTCTCATTATAAATATCCTCAAAAGATATCATAGATATACTTTCTATTTTATCTGCTTTAAGAATTTTTGCAAATTTTGCACCAAGTTCAAGATATTTTTTCTTATCTTCAAGTTCTTTAGGAGCATTAATTAAGTATATCTTTTTAAGTTTTTTATTTATTTCAATATAAAAACTCTTAACCTCTTTCTCTTGAAAGTTAAAATAATCTGATTGAATAATATTTTCTATCTCATCATCAATTTTTCTTCCAGTTATAGGCTTTAACGACCTAATGTTCTTATAAACAGGAACAAGTATTGCATCTTTTTTAGAATCAAATGCTATTTTTTTTCTACAAGAAATCTTCATTATATAACTCCAGTTAACATCACTAATTTAAACTTGATTTAAATCATCAAATAATATATTTTTCATTATAGTTAAGATTTTATTGATTGCAATAGAATAAAATGATACAATCATAACTTACATTAATTTTATATAAACAGGTAAACCTATAAATCATGAGCGGAAAAATAATTGCAGTTGTAAATCAAAAGGGCGGAGTAGGTAAAACTACTACATCAATCAACCTATCTTCATCACTAGCTATAGCTGATGCGAAGGTATTACTTATCGACTTTGATCCACAAGCGAATGCTACAAGTGGACTTGGAGTTTATGCAGAATCGTTTGATAAAACGATATACGAAGTTTTAATCGATGATATTGATCCTAAAAGTGCTGTCATTAAAACAAGTATAGATGGATTAGATCTTATACCTGCAACAATAGATCTATCAGCATCTGAAATAGAACTGATAAATACTCTGTCGAGAGAACAGAAATTAAAAAAAGCTCTGGCAAAAATTAAGGATGAGTACGATATTATAGTAATAGACTGTCCGCCGTCGTTAGGATTGTTAACTGTAAACGCATTAACAGCAGCAAATTCTGTTATAATACCTTTACAATGTGAATATTATGCGATGGAAGGTTTAGGTAAATTATTAAATACTATAAATCTTATTAAAGAGAATTTAAATAAAGATTTAGAGATAGAAGGTATACTTCTTACCATGTACGATAAAAGAAACAATTTATCTAAAGATGTATATGATCAAGTAAAAGAACATATGCCTGATCAATTGTTTGATACTATTATTCCACGAGCTGTTGCATTAAGCGAAGCGCCTAGTCATGGTATGCCGATTATAACATACCAGACAAAATCGAAAGGTGCTGAAGTGTATATTGATCTTGCAAAAGAGATATTAGGAAGGCAAAAAACATGAAAAAACAACGTTTAGGTAGAGGATTAAATCTTCTTATACCTCAAGGAAATCAAACAACTGATAGTGACGATGATAACAATAATAATGAAAACAACAGTAGTGACGATAATACTCAAAGTAATAACACCACTAGAATTAATACTTTATTAGAGTTACCGTTAACAGATATTGTTCCGAATGATCAACAACCAAGAACAGTTTTTGATGATGAACTTATATCAGAACTTGCAAAATCTATTCTTGAAAAAGGTGTTATACAGCCTATCGTTGTAACAAAAACTGATAGCTCTGATAAATATATGATAATCGAAGGCGAAAGACGTTGGAGAGCATCTGGACTTGCTGGTAAAACAACTATACCTGCAATTTTTAGAAAAGTTGATACCGAAGTTGAAAGGTTAGAACTTGCATTAATAACAAATGCACAAAGAGAAGATCTAAACCCTATTGAACTTGCAAAAGCATATAAAAAATTAATCGATGAATTTAATTATCGTCAAGAAGATCTTGGAAAAATGATGGGCAAAAGTAGATCTGCTATAACAAACAGATTAAGACTTTTAAACCTACCAAGCGATGTTCTGCAAGCGATAGAAGATAAAGTTATCTCAGAAGGACACGGTAGAGCTTTATTGACTATAACCGATCCTGAACGTACATTAGAGTTATACAGAGAGATCGTCGACAAAGACCTAACTGTTAGAGATATCGAAAAGCTTGTTAACAAAGTTAATAAAAGTATAGATAGTGGCGTTAATACTGACGATGTATCATCTGAACCGATAGATCCTCATGTTGATGCATTAGCAGAAGAATTTGAGAATTTTTTCTCCTCTAAAGTTATAATAAAAGATAAGAAAGGTTCTGGAACAATTGAAATCAAGTATAGATCACATGATGATTTAGATAGAATTATTAAAAAGGTTAGAGGAGAAATATGATTAAAACAAATGATGCAAACGGTGGAATAGACGCTTTTCTAGGTCAAAACACTTCGTTTAATGGGACATTAGTTTTTGATGGAGTTGTTCGTATTGATGGCAACTTTGAGGGCAATATTAAAACTAATGATACATTGGTTATTGCAGAGTCTGGTAGTGTTAATGCTGAAATTGAAGCAGGCACTATTAAAATTTATGGTAAATTCGATGGCGTTATATCTGCTAAACATAAAGTTGAACTTTATAAGCCAGCAATGGTATCTGGTATTATAAGAAGTGCTACTATAAAAATGGAAGAAGGCGCTATATTTAATGGTAAGTCTGAAATGACCCCACTAAAGAATAGTGAAGAATCTAAAACTAAGTAATAAATTGTAGTCACTGGTAAATAGTTTTTAATATTGTAATTATAGTATATAATTTGGAGATAAAACAATGTCAAAGCGTAAACCGTTAATAGCTGGAAATTGGAAAATGAATTTAGATAAACTAACTGGTAAGAAGTTAGTTGAAGATTTAGCTAACGCTAATATCGATTATAAAAAAGTAGATGTGCTTGTTGCACCATCATCTATACTTATTCAACCAGCACTTTGTAGTTTATCGAAGATTAAAAATTCGATAATTGTGGCAGCACAAAATATTTCTCACGAAGAGAAAGGTGCATTTACTGGTGAAACTTCAGCAGCTATGGTTGCAGCAAGTGGAGCTAAATATACACTTATTGGACACTCTGAACGTAGACAACTATATGTTGATACAGATCAGTTAATTAACCTAAAAGTGAAAAAAGCTTTAGAACATAATTTAAGTGTGATATTATGTGTTGGTGAAACTTTATGGGATAGAGAAGCTTCAGCTGCGGTTGAAACTGTTTTAGCTCAAGTTGGTAAAGGTTTAAAAGATATAAAATCATTAACTAAAATAGTTTTAGCATATGAGCCTGTTTGGGCGATCGGTACAGGCGTTACAGCGTCACCAAAAGATGCTCAAAATATGCATAAAGCAATAAGAGAGTATGTCGCTAAAATTAGAGGCAAAGCTGTTGCAGATAAGTTGCGTATATTATATGGTGGTTCAGTTACTCCAATTAATGCGAAAGAACTGCTATCACAGAAAGATATTGATGGCGCATTAGTAGGTGGAGCATCATTAAAAAGTGAAGATTTTCTCAAGATAATAAATTTTGATAAAAAATAATATGAATTCGAGGGTTTAAATAAAATGTATAATGTTATTTTAGGGTTACATATATTCGTTTCTATTCTATTGATTATAGTTGTATTGCTACAAAATAGTAAAGGATCAGATTTAGGTTCAGCGTTAGGTGGTGGAACTGGTGAGATGTTTGGTCCTAGAGCACCAGCAAATATAATGAACAGAATAACTACGGTTATTGCCGCAACATTTCTTATTCTATCATTAACTTTAGCTGTTATATCAAGCAATAGTAGTAAATCACTTTTAAGAGATGCAAGAACACTTCCAACAACAACTAGTGAAGAGCTTATGCCAACAATACCTACTATACCAGATGCTGGAGCAAAAACAGGTGGTGCTTCTCTTGGGCATGATGAGTCTATACATTTAGATGAAAAAAAGTAAGATAATTTTTAATAAACAGTAGGGATATAATTGCAAATGTATTTACAATTATAGATATTTCCACTATTATTTAGTAGAAATGACAATGACAATAAAATGATTATTATTAAAAAGCATTAGATTTTTAAGTTTAATGCTTTTTGTTTTTGTTTTTTTATGGTTTATTATCGAGCTTGTGGTTCGTAATCTAACTTTGGTTTATAATCTAGTTTAAGTTTGTCATAGAACATGGTTTATAATTGGGTTTGTAGTTTATAATCGAACATGGTTTATACTATAGTTTAAGTTTGTCATCAAACTTAGCTTGTAATTAAACTTAGGTTGTAATTAAACTTAGTTTATAATTAAGCTTAGTTTATAGTTGAGCTTAGTTTATATAATCAAACTTAGTTTGTAGTTGAGCTTAGTTTATA
>CAMQYB010000011.1 GCA_947039055.1 uncultured Deferribacteraceae bacterium | reverse complement strand
TTTTATCAACTTTCAATTTTATTAATAATTAAACTAAGTAATTTATGTGCTAAATAATTTTTGAAATTAAGTTATTTCTCTAAGCACTTTGCACGGGTTACCGATTGCGATGACGTTTGCAGGGATATCTTTTGTCACAACTGATCCAGCACCGATGATAGAGTTATCGCCAATCGTCACACCCATCATAATAGTAGATTTTCCACCGATCCATACATTATTACCGATATTAACTTCGCCAGTTGATGATATATGTCTACCTAATGCACGTGTTGCAATATCGATAGGATGAGTCACAGCATAGATATCAACGTTAGGTCCGATCATAACATTATTACCTATTTTCACTCTTCCACAATCAAGGATTGTTAATCCGAAATTAGCATAAAAATTATTTCCAATAGTTGTGTTCATTCCAAAATCAGAGAAAAATGGAGGCTCGATATATATGTCACCTAGCGTGATCTTACGCTTAAAAAGTGTTTCTAATATTTTCTTCCTTTTTTTAGGATTGAAACTTGATTTATTATATTTTCTACAAATCTCTCTTGATCTAATAAATAGTTTATAAACCTCTTTATCAAAAATATATTCATCACCATTAATCATCTTTTCAAATTCTGTCATAAAATCCATCCATGTGTTGCTCTTTTTAATTATTTTGATATAATAGTGGTGTTTATAACTATTTGCAATCAAAATGTTTTGTAACCTTTTTGAGTTTGTGGAGACTAATATATTATAGAGATAGTGTAAAACTCTAAATTTATATTGGGCTAGGTTTCTAATATTTATGAGATCAAATTTTATTATAAACAACTATAGTTTGCTGTATTTTTATACTATATGTAAAGAAGCGTTGTTACAGCCTACCTTCGGTTACTCTTGCTTGACTAGGGTGATTACAAATCGCTCAAATGGATGTGTATTGGAAACTCAAAAAGAGAAAGATATTACTGAAGACAATCTAACAATTAAAGCTGTTTTGGAGGGAGATACTGATCTGTTCTCTAAGCTTATAAATAAATATTCTAAAGTTGTTGAGAAGATTGTTATGTATCATATCGGTGCTGAACATCTTAATGAAGTTGCGAACGATATATTTTTCAAGGCATATAAATCTCTTCATAGATATAGACAAGATGCACCATTTTCTCATTGGCTTTCGGTGATAGGTGTTAGAGCTTGTAAAGATTTTTGGAGGAGTAAATACTCATCTAAAGAGTGTTCATTTTCAGATTTAGAGAAAGAGTCATCTGACAATATTGCAGATCAATTCGCATCACTTGATTCGCCTGAAGAAACTGTTCTATCTAATGAGAGTGTAGAGCTAGTTAAAAAAGCGATGAAAATATTGAAACCTGATGAGCGTAATATAATTAATCTTATATATACAGATGGACTATCAATTCAAGAGACTGCTGTTCAATTAAACTTATCAGAGTCGAACATAAAGGTCATAGCGTTTAGAGCTAGGAAAAAACTGAAAAGTCAGTTAGAGATTTTTTTTGAAGTATAGATAATTAATCACTATTTATATTTTAATATAGGAGAGTAGTTATGAGTTATAAATTTAAAGATAAAGATATTGAAAATATTTTGAGTAAAATTGATCTATCAGAAAAATCATCATTAGATATATCTTTTACTAGCGACGTTATGACTAGAATTAGAAAAGATCAAATTAAACAGAGTTCGTGGTTAAGTGATATTTTTGTATCAGATAAATTCTTTCTAAAATTTGTTTTTGGATCATCGGCGATGGCGTTATTTTTATTTACTGTATTTACTTTTGATTATTTCTACGCATCACCTATCATATTTGAAGAGTACATGTCTGAAGTTGCATTACTGTCTTCATTTTAATTACTTTGGAGTAAAGTTATATGTTAAAAAATGGTAAGGCTATATTTATTTTTATATCTATTTTTGTGATAGGTATTATTATCGGACATTTTTCTACTAGTATTATTATGTACAAAGGAACTTTAAAAAATCCGTTTAATAAAGAAGTTATCGCTCACAGAATTTTCCTTAATGATCTACTTGATTGGAGTAAAATATCTAACGATGATAAATTAGAAGTTGAGATCATTCTTAATAGTAAAATAGATGAGTATATATCATCACTAGAACTTTTTCGTCTAGAAAAACAGTATATATTAGAAGATTATCTAAACTCTTTAAGTGATATACTACCTGAGGATATATACAATGATTATCTTTCAAAAATTGACAAACATCGCATAAAAACTGAGAGTAGATATCAGAAATTAATAAATGGTGCTTTAAATTAAAGTAAAATTATTATATAGTAATGTGATATGAAACTTTTCTATAAATACATTCTAAAATATTTAATAAAGAACCTATTGATCGTTCAACTTGGAGTGGTAACTTTATCACTTATCACATCTACTATGGGCGAACTCAAAAACCTTGTTGGTAGTGAATATACTATAATAGAGTTTATACAACTTCAGCTTTGTTGGATGGTTATAAACAATAATATATCAATGCCAATAACCACTACCATCGCATCCGTGATGACTATCGTACAGTTGATGCGTACAAATGAAATGTTAGCATATGTTTCTTTTGGAGGAAGGGTATCAGCTATTTCTATCCCGTTAATGTGTGTCGGAATGGTTGTCGTGCTGTTTATGGTATTTATAGAATATATAGGCGTTCCACAAGCGAGAACGTTCAGATCAGATTTAATAGATGATATTAAGAATTACTCTAGACCTATAAGTAAAAAATATTCTAATATATGGATGATGGATAGTGGTAAACGATTGGTTCATATCGAACTTATGGATGTATTAAACAGTTCTATACAAGGTGTAAAACTTTATAATATAGATGAAAGTGGAGATATTGAAAGTTATATATCAGTGAACAGTATAATAAAAGAGAAAGATGATTTTGTTTCAAAAGGAACGATGTTTGTAGATTTAACAAAAACTCCACCTAAAGTGACAAATAATGGTGAGTATCAACTTCCAACAAAACTTTTTAGAGAGCTTTTAGAAGTTAATACAGATTTTCCAGCTTCATTAACGCCAACACAAATTTATAATATTATCAAAATTGTTAAAGATAGGGGGATGAACGCTAACGGTTACACAATGATTCTCTACTCTAAAATAGCTAATATACTATCAGTTATTATTTTGATGATATTGACATTTCCTATAGTTGTAAATTTTTCAAGAAATTACTCAATAACAAAAAATGTTGCTATGGCCTTTGCAGTAGGAATGTTATTTTGGATAGTACAAGCTGCGATGTTATCGTTTGGACATAGTGGAGCTGTATCGCCTTTTATAGCTAATTTTTTCCCTATAATTTTATTTTTTATTATTAGTGTTTTGATTATTACTGAAAGAAAAACAACGAGCTAAATTGATAGTAGAATTTTATTTTATACTGTCTTTCAGCCTAGCATTTAGATAATTTTTCATTACAATAGAGGTTTCTAGCCCGTAGATATTGTTGCTTATTGGCGATAGAATTGTTAGATCTGTTTTTGATAGATCTATAAACTTAGCTTTATCTTTAGCATCAATTCCATAGGATATTACTCTAGGCTTTATAGGTGTCATTTGGTTAGTTTCACAAACAACAGCTACTGAGTCATTAGACAGTTTCACAAGCGATTCAATCGGATATATACCAACTATTTTGATAAGCATTTTAACATCAGCTGCAGGAAATTTCTTACCAGCATTAGCGTATAGTTTTTTAATAGCATCAGTTCCATGTATTAAGTTATAAGAGCATATAGCACCACCTGACACCATATTATCAAAATCTTCAGCTAACCCAACAATAAGAGCTTCTTTCGATATGAAATTTCCATGTGAACGACTAGGGTATCCAGATCCATCTAATCTTTCATGATGAAGCCCTACGATTGCAGTAACTTCTTCTGGAATAAAAAGATGTCGTGATAAAATATTCTCTCCCCATTCAGGATGTTTTCTCATAACTGTGAACTCTTCATCTGTGAAAGCATTAACTTTTTTTAATAATCTTTCTGGTATTCTGGTATTACCGATATCGTGAAGTAACGCTGCCATGGCTATAGTTATAAGAGATGTTGTATTAAATTTTAGTTCGTGTGCTAAGGTTAATGAGATAGCCATAACATTTATTGCGTGTGTATCGTCAACTGTTCCGATGGTTTTATATCGATGAATATCCATCATGATGTACGGATATTTTCTAACGATGAATATAATGTTTTCGATTGCTTTAGATAAGTTAGGGATATTATTTTTTCTATCAAGTTTTCTAATACTTGTCAAAGAGTCTATAAATATAACTTTAGAGTGTTCAATAATTCTAAAAACTTCTTGTAATATTTTGTTACTATATTTATAACTATCAGCAGTTATCGTTGGACTAAGTTCAACTTTGTGACTAATCCCTGTATACCCAGTTTTGATAAGTGATACTTCTGTTGGATTACCTTTTGATATATCAACATCTTCTTTCCAGACATAAACGTGTTCATTTTTTTTAGATTGAAGTATTTCTATGTTTTTAAAGGAAGTTAATGGAATACCGAATTCTGGAAACTCAATATTAGGTTGTTCAGTTTTAATAACAATCATTCCAAGTTTTACGTCACGCGTTGGTATTTTCACTATTCTAAATGGCACTTTCTACTCTCCATAATCTTTAAAAATAGCACTACGACTAGTTTTTAAAACTTCACAATTCTTATAAATCACTTGTTATATATAGAATAGCAAAAAACTATATAAAGCACAATATTTACTTTAATAAACAGCTAAATTATTAAGTTTACTTATTTTTGACGAAAATGCAGTTGAATTTTTTTATTTTTTATTACATAATATATAGATCTGATATTAGTTAAGATTAATAATGAGATAAAGTATAATTGTATAAAGGAAATATAAATGAATAAGAAATTAATGCCGTTTGATAAATCTAAACTTGATAGTATAATTAAAAAATATCCAACGCCTTTTTATATATATGATGAAAAAGGGATAGAAGAAAATGCGTATGAGTTTATAAAAGCTTTTAGTTGGTCGAAAGGTTTTAGACAATATTTTGCTGTAAAAGCATTGCCTAATCCATCGATATTAAAACTTTTAGCTGAGTTTGGATTTGGTGCTGATTGTTCATCACTTGCTGAACTGATGCTTGCTAAGAAAGCTGGTATAAAAGATGATATGATAATGTTCACATCAAACAACACTCCTAAAGATGAGTTTCAATATGCTGATAAACTTAATGCGATTATCAATCTTGATGATATAACTCACATAGATTATTTAGATAAAAGTATATCTAAATTTCCTAAAACTATATCTTTTAGATATAATCCAGGATCGTTAAAAAAGGGAAATAGTATTATCGGTAAACCTGAGGAAGCAAAATATGGCTTAACAAGAGAACAACTTAAAGAAGCTTATGTACTTGCTAAAAAGAAAGGTGCTCGTAAGTTTGGTTTACATACAATGGTTGCATCGAACGAACTCAATGTTGATTATTTTGTTGAGACTGCAAGAATATTATTTGAACTTGTGCATGAGATAAAAGATGAGTTAGGAATACAAATTGAGTTTGTTAATTTAGGTGGAGGAGTTGGTATTCCTTATAAACCTGAAGATAAAAAAATTGAGTGGTCTGATCTTGGTTCAAAAATTGAAGCATGTTATAATTCATTTTTTGCTAATGAGAAAAAGAAACCTAAATTATGTTTTGAATTAGGAAGAGCTATAACTGGACCGTACGGATATCTTGTATCAACAGTTATTCATAAAAAAGATATCTATAAAAAATATGTTGGACTTGATTCATGTATGGCAAATTTAATGCGTCCTGCACTTTATGGTGCTTATCATTACATATCTGTTTTAGCTGATACAGATGTTGATAGTAGAGAGAGATTAACGTACGATGTAGTCGGTTCACTCTGTGAAAATAACGATAAATTCGCAATTGATAGAGAGCTTCCAAGAGTAGATATAGGCGATGTTGTGGTTATCCATGACGCAGGTGCTCATGGTTCTGCAATGGGATTTAACTATAATGGTAAATTAAGATCTGCTGAATTACTGCTTAAAAAAACGGGTAAAGTTAAAAAAATTCGTAGAGCAGAAACAGTTGAAGATTATTTTGCAACATTAAAGTTTTAATCGCATATTGCGTTTAGTGAATTGATGATAGTTGCTTAATGATAGTTACTTGATGATAGTTACTTGATGATAGTTGCTTGATTATAATTGCTTGATGATAGTTGCTTGATGATAATTACTTGATGATAATTACTTAATGATAGTTGCTTAATGATAGTTGCTTAATGATAGTTGCTTGATTATTTAATTGATTGAATTGAGTATCGTTTAGATTTGATATATTAGTAATTTAGAAAAATAGATTAATACAGTAGTAGGATTGATAAAATTCTCTACTGTATTTTTTTATTATAAATTTGAATTGAAAATTATCGACTATTTTTGTTAATGTATCTTCTATAAAACAATCTTGTTACGATTGATACTGCGATGAGAATAAGTAGCACATCTGTATTATTTCCGTTACCTATTGAGCATCCACCTTCGAACACTTGTTGTTCTATATCTTCTGCTTTTTCTTCATCGATAATAGATGGTATGCGATCAATTACGATATCTTTATTTACGATACCTATAAGGTTTGGAGTTGATTCTTCTGGATCTAATTCGCCACACTGTCTAGTGAAACGTTTCGTATCTATTTTGCTACGGAATTTAATATCATTAAATTGTTCCTCAGGTATACAGTTATCAGACAGCCCTAGCAAGTTCATATTAAATGAGTTTAGTTTGATCTGTTTAAGCGATACAATATCTGTAATATAATTTCTATCAAGCTGTAGTCCAGCAAGATTTTCCATAGTTCCAAAAGGTGCAACATCTACAATATAGTTTGCTCTAAAATCAGCAGCTACAATATTTTTAAGTTCAGTCAACGCAGTAAGGTTTGTTAATTTATTCAAACTACCAATTACTCCTACCAATCTTTCTAACGACGTGAGGGGAGTTATATCTGGAATTAGATTAATTGAAAAATCTAAATTATATATATTCTTTAGATCGGCAAGTGGCTGAAGTGAAGTAACTCTATTATCTCTTATAATAAGATCGTTGAGATTTTTATGTGAAGCAAGAGGAGTTATATCGGTGATTTTATTTCCTCTAAGCGATAAGATTTGTAGATTGTTGATATAGGTAAGAGGAGTTATATCGGTGATAAAATTAGGTGATTGATAATCAAGACGCAGTACCCTAAGGTGTTTCATAAATGTTAAATATGATAGATCTGTAATATGATTATTAGACATATCAAGAGTTCTTAATTTTGTTAATTTTGATAGAAATATAATGTCATCAATTTTTGCAGAAGGTATAGATAATGAGTGTAGATTAGTAAGATTTCTAAGTGGTGCTAAGTCTTGCACTAAACTTCCATTATCTTTAATTGATCTAATCGTCAATGATTCGAGATTAGGAAATTGTTGCATTCCTTCAAGGCTTTCAATTGTTGCATCTGTACAATTCAGAAATCTAACTTTTTTTGCTTCCTCACAATTTGGTATAAAATTTTCATACACTCCATTTTCTATAAGGCAGTTTAATAATCTTGAGTCCATTGGAAATTCTATAATATCGTATTGGTTAGCACAATAAGTTTTATCTATTAAATCTCTTTCAGCAAATTTTTCTTCAACTTTTAGTTTAAGTGCTTCTTCGCCTGGATATATTATATTTGTTCCATTGTCTGCATAAGCAACAATAGACGAAAAAAGTGTGATTAATATTACTGTGCAAATTATCTTTTTCATAATCTATTTAATCGTCATATTGTGAAAAAATATTAGCCTAATTCTATTTAATATATTATAATTAGGTTTGTTATTAATTGATATGGAGTTTTAGATGATTAAGAGTTTTTGTTTACTGATAATATCTGTTGTATTGATCTCATGTGGTCCAAAAGCAGTTTCGCCTATTGTTGATCTGGAAAGTCTTGAGGATCTAAATTATCCATGTATAAAAGTTGGGTTTCTCAATCAGATCAGATATGACAATCTTAAGATAGAAAGTAACGATAATTATTTTGCATTAATTTACCACTTATCTATGTCAAGTTACATGGTTGATATTGTGAAATTATACGCCTTAGTTCCAGGTTGGTCGTTTCAATCGTTGCCAGAATTGTATGATAGTATGAATAAAGTTTATGAAAGAACTGATCCCGATAATCCTAAAAAGTCTGCAATAATTGCTCTTACAAGAATTGGTGATGATATATATCTTAAAGGTGTTGTGGGAGAATTTATATCAAAAGATCGTGCAGTTAGGGTTGAAATATTTAGAGTTGTTAAAAAAGGCGATATATATAGGCAAGGAGTAATCAAGAGATGGTTAGCGAGTGCGACTGGTAAAAGATCTATTGAGAATATGAAAAAACTTGTAGATTATACTTTCAATAATATCTCTAATATCGAGTGCAATATTCGTGGAAATATAGATATGAACTGGTGGAAAGAGTAACGCCATTATGGGAGTTTATTATTTCTGGAGAGTTTAATTAAGCCGTGATAAGTTTACCAATTACGGTGAGCTAGTTACTCATGATTAGTTTGTAAATTAGTTAATTGAATTACTTGCGGTTAATTGAAGTTAAGTAATTACGGTTAGTTAATTACAGTTAGTTAATTACAGTTAAGTAATTACAGTTAATTAATTATGGTTAGTTAATTACGGTTAAGTCGTTCAATATTTTTATTATAAATATGTTTAGAAGTTATCAATTATATATAAAAAAAAGTGGACATATATATACTATATAAATAATATATGTATGCCCACTAAATAAATTATTATCAATTAATTTGTTCTTAAAACTTAGTTACGACTATCATTAATTTGTTCTAAAATATCTTCAAGAAAAGCTCTATCTTCAATAGTGTATCCATAAATAAATTTCGTGATAGGAAGATAGAAATCGCTAGACTCATTAAACTCTTTTAACTTATCAAAAACACCGTGTATCCAACTTAAAACGTGGATATTCAAAAACTCAATATGTAGTTTCAATACTCTAACATACTCATCTGATGCAAACACTTCCGTTGATAGTTTGTTCGATAGGTACGATAAAAACAGTAACTCAATACCGATATGATCATCTGGTTCATTTGACTCTAACTGATACTCAAAACCGTTCTCTTTATACATTTTTAAAACTTGATCCCTAGAGTCTTGCATCATAAGTTTATCAGTTGATGTATAGTACGACTCAGCAATAGGAACATCTTCATTCAAACAAAATAACCGTGTGTATTTTCTTAGATGATTAAGCTTAAATTCATCTAACTGTTCTCCCGTTAATGAGTTAAGTGAGGATAGAAATCTATTAAGATATTCTACCCCTTCACTCATCAACACATTGTCAGCAGAGTTACTCATTTCAGTTAGAGGAGGGATTACTTCTTTTAAAATATCGTACTGCTTCAGAGTTGGCTGAAAGAGAAAAATATCTGCAAAAGAAGAGTACACTATCTCTCTACCAGCATGAATTGAAGTAAGTTCTATTTCACTCATTTATCTAACTTCGTAATTTTTAACAATGATCCTTCTTTAATATAAAAGTTAGGTTCAGTTGTTTCATCATCATTGTTACTGTAAGCGTAGCTGAAATTTTCTTTGTTAAGTCTTTGAGGGTTGCCATACTTCTCTTTAAGATTTTCATCTGTATCACAATCAAGTGCATAGACAGGACAAGCATCAACACAGACAGGTTTAAGTCCAGCGTCAATTCTTTCATAACACATGTGACATTTTTGAGCAGGGTGTTCAATAGTCCAACTCTCTTTTTTAGTAGGCTCTTGTTTATCTGAGGCTATGTGAATAGCAGAGAACGGACACGCCATAATACAAGCAGTTATCCCTTCACATTTATCTCTATTGATTATGACGATCCCGTCAGGACGTTTAACGATAGCATCAACAGGACAAGCTTCTTTACAAGCAGGTTTTTCGCAGTGATTACAACTCATAACAAAATTTTGATACACTCTGCCTATAGATTGGTTTTCGTGAGTTTCTTGTTTTCTCCATCTTACAGGTCCAGGGTTTACTTGATTATAATCTTTACATGATACTGTGCAAGCATTGCAAGCAATACATTTAGATTGATCAAAATAGAATGCGTAACGCATATATATCTCTCCTTAATTCATTCTTTATTAAATATCGATTATGAGTTAGTTTTCACTTTTTTAATCATAACCATCGCAGATTGTTGAGCGTTACCGTGATCGTATCTTGAAGGTTTTGAAGCCATAATAGTATTACAATTTCCACCAACGTCAACAACTTTTCCAGATATTTTACGAGGATCAAACCAGAAACCTTGATGCAGTCCTAAGAACCCTCTAACACAACGACTTGTGATACTTGCAGTAACTCTAACCGTTCCGATCTCATTATAGATATCAAGCAACATACCGTTATCAATTTTCATCTCTTTAGCATCTTCATCATTGATAAGTATAGATGCGTATGATGCGTCAGTTTTAGATCTACCATCTTTATCAATTAGAGAATTTATTGGAGGAAACTCATTCATATCTGTATCAGGGTTAGATGATATTGCATAGGTATCAGAATCGTTTCCAGAGTATAATTCACCACCAACAGTTCTTGTAGTAAGTTCTCTAAGGTATGGATTTTCAGATTGAGATGAGTGAGCTCTAAATTTATCATGAGTTGTTGTAACTAAAAATCTTCCATCTAACTCTTTCTTATTTTTTAAGCCGTAAGCATCTATGAAATAATCTTCGTACGCAAAATACATAGGGATAGGGTAGACGATATCATCACCTTCAGCATCCAGTTTATTTTGTCCACGCTCACTTTCACTTAGATATGCATGCCACATATTGTACGCATTTTTATATCTCCATACAAGTGATCCTGAGTATATGTGAAATCTTCCAGATTGATTAGGACACTCTGTAGGGTTAGAGTATTGATTTCCACCTATACCACCAAATGATAATGTATACGCATCTCTTGTGATAATTGATGTGTATAGTCCTTCATTAAAAGTGAACGGTATATTTTGATTATCAGTTTTTTTAGATAGATAATCTTCTAAAGCAATTCTTGTATCAGACATCACAGGTATACCTTTTTCATCAATAGGTTTATTAGTTAGAAATGGTTTCTCTAAAAACTCTTCAAAAGTTTTTCCCTCATAAGCTGATCCAGAATCTTTAGGCTCAACATTTTTTTTGTAGTAATCGATAAAATACTCTTTGAATGACATAAGCTCAGGTGCGAATTTTTTAGCTTCTTCTTCGCCTCCGTATTCTTTGATAAGATCTCTTGCAAAATCCCATGTAGATTTAGACTCACCAGGACCCTCAATAGCTTCATCTTGATATATAGTATTTCCCCAAAATAAATCTCTAAAATCTGCTTGCTCCCAAGAAGTTTTAGCAGGAAGAACGTAATCTGAATATCTAGGTGATGCTGACATAAAGTTATCAAATGAAACAAGATAGAACGCATCAGACATATTCGCTACATTAAGACGTTTGTTGCTATATCCATAGGTAGGTAGGTTTTCATACATAGCAACGCTGTCAAGGGCGTTTGCGTGCTGATTAACAGGTATATTTCCACCAGAGTTCAATATAAATCTAAAGCCAGAGTATACAGGTTTTTTACCAACCCCTTTTTCCATAGAGTCAACATTTGTTCCGTCCGTTGCTATCCATTGATAAAACTCGTTATTGTTTTTATCTTTAAAAGTTTTAGGTAGATTATTTTCATCGTATATACGTTTAACTAAACCTTTTACGCCACCGTCGTCGTAGTATGCTTTACCAGTTGCAAACTCTCTAGTAGACCAGTCAGGAGTGTTAGGTTTATAACCGTTATTTTTTAACATATCTCCAAATGCGAATTTAACCGCACTGTTCCACTGCGTAGCTCCAGTAACAATTGTTTGTGGAGCAGGAGGGATAGTTTTCCATGATTTAGGTTTAACATCTTCAATATTAATCATTTTAGGATCAACCTTTTGTACTCTAGCTATTGCACCTCTTGCAATTCCAGCTCCAGTTACTCCCCAGTTTTTAGCAACAATATTTAAAACTTGTAATGCAAATATAGTTGAACAACCTTCAGATTGTTTTAATTGTCCACCAGACCATTCGTTCCAAATTTGTTTATTGGGTTCAGATGCTTCTGAATATAGTAAAGCTAGTTCACGTATTTTAGATGCAGGAATACCAGAAATCTTTGATGCCCATTCAGGTGTTTTAGGAGTTTTAAAATCAGCCTTAGTAAGATATTTAGTTTTATCACCAAGTGAGTTCTTATATGAACATTCAGCAAATCTTTTTTTACTATCCTTAGATGCACCAAACGATCTTGCTATATAGTTTGTTGAATCGTCTTTTGAGTAATTTGCCCAATCAGTTTTTGTAGATGTAGGTAGTTTTCCGTTACCTAAAATGTATGATAGAAATGATTCTCCTGCAGGAACTGCATCAACTTTAAGATACTCTTTTATAACTTTTTCATCTGGCGTTTTTATAAGTATGGTTTTATTTTTTCCGTGTAGCCAATACGCTGGCGAACCTGAGAAACCGTAAACCATAGTATCAAGATAATCAATATCTAATTTATCGGTAGCAACAAGCTCATATATGATAGATAAAATTAACGAAACATCGGTATAAGGTCTTGTTTGTATCCACTCATCAGCCACAGTTATTCCAGTATCAGAAAATTCAGGACCTATATAATAAACCTTAGAATCAGGACGACTTTTCTTCATCTCTTGCATAGATTTAACCCATGAGTTACTTAATGGATTAACTGTTGAAACAATATTGCTTCCCCATAGAACTATTCTACTTTGACTTGATGCTATATCGTTAGTAGTCGGTGGTATTGTTATCTGTCCAGCCATAACTCCATCGCCTGAATCAAATCCTGAGTACGATACGCCGTATCCACCCATAAACTCATATTGATGATATGAATAATCAGCTACAAATGATGCAGCTCCACCTAATAATTTTATCGCAGGGGCAGCACCTGATACAACTCCATTTGGACTTACAACAGATAGAACTCCTTTATATCCTGATGATTGAAAGTTAGAGTAAATATTTCCACAAGCATATACAGGGTGAAACGCTTCAGGACCATATTTTTGTTGTACAGCTTTCAATTTTGCTGCAACATCTTTTAAAGCTTCATCCCAAGATACTCTAACAAATCCACTCATATCTCCACGTTGCTTAGTCTGTTTCAACGGATATTTTAATCTACCTGGATGATACAATCTACCCTTGTAACCTCTACACCTTGAACATGCTTTTGCTTGAGGTGAGTTCCTGTCAGAGATGTCAAAATCTGAACCGTCGTATGCCTCCGTAGAGTTATCTGTAAAAAACCTAACTATTCTACCGTTATGTACTTCCGCTTGAGTAACACATCTACCACCACAATTGTGGGCTGTTGTACCATACCTATACACTTTGTTCGGTTCAGAAAAATACGGGTCATTAGATAAACCCTTAGACATTTCAATTGAACTGTTATCACGACGATCACAACCTAATGTACTTGATAGTAAACCAAGCGCAGTTAGTGCTTTAATAAAACCTCTTCTAGTAGTCGATATTTCCAAACCTACTTTGTTAATAAAATTATTAACAGTTGACATATACACCTCCAAAGATATTTGTAAGCAACTACATTATTGTATTATTTTTTATCTATCAACACAATTCTTATTTTATAGAGTTAGATAAATACTTTAATTATAAGTATCCATCTATTAATAGAAAGATTGTATGATAAAAAGTTCGATTAACTTCAAGTTGACAAATATTGATAAGTATAGTATAATTCAACTATATTAAAAGGAGGTTAAGAATAAAAAATGGCAATAGTTTCTACCAATATATCGCATAAATATTTATATCAAGATGATATAAAGCGTTATGATTTCACTTTTAAATTGTTAGATGATAACTCATTAGATGTTTATTGTGTAAGAGATAACGTTGAAGCTAGGTTAATTAATGATGTTGATTACTCAATAGAGTATGATGAGTTGGTTGGTGGATATATTACACTAACAGATACAGGGTGTAGTAAGTTTATTAATGGAGATATATTAGGGATATTAGTATCACCTAATTTATTACAGGAATTAAAGACAGATGAGCACAATGTTCTATATAAGAAAGATATTGAAAACTCACTAGATAAATTAACACAGCTTTATCAGGTTTTATCGGCAAAAATTTCAAAACTTCCACTTCCACCGTTATATTTAGATGATGCTGATATATCGTATGGTGACATAACAGATATCTATAATGAATCGAAAAATTATCAAGAGACGATCGCAGCGATCAAAACTGAGATTGATGAACAAACAGCTATGATTTCTGGAATTGCATCTGATTTAAATAATAAGTTTGCAACAGATGAAGAGGTGATTGCGGGGGTTGTGACAGATAAAATTATCTCTCCTAAAGGGGTGGTTGATGTTATCGCTAATAAGTTTGCAACAGATGAAGAGGTGATTGCGGGGGTTGTGACAGATAAAATTATCTCTCCGAAAGGAGTGGTTGATGTTATTGCTAATAAGTTTGCAACTGATGAAGAGATTGATCTTGCAACTGTTATAAATAAGATTGTTGCTCCAAAAAATGTAAAAGATATGATAAGTAAGTTTGGAGATATTAGATATTATCCAGAAAATTTTGTTGATAATGATGATATGACGGCTTGCAGTCAGTCGTTCATCAGTTCATATACGAATGTTTATCTAGGTGAGATCGGTAACGCATTGTTATTTAATTTACACTCTGAAAAATATTCAGCACAACTTGCTATTAGAGCAAATGATGATGGAACTTTTTATAGAATAACTAGTGCGAACGGTAATTTTGATGATAGATTATGGAGAAAAATAAGATGTGCAACTACGTAGGCGTGATAACTTTAGAGGAAAAAATTGTTACATATATGGGACGATATATAAACTTATGGAAAGATGTTAAACTTTTAAAAAATAATGATGGCGTTGCAATTGATATCCTTGAGTGGAATATAACCGATAAAGCAAAACCATCTATTGAGGAACTTAATTCTATAAAAATATTTATCGACCCTTGTGTAGAAAAGAACGAACGTCAGAAAAGAGATCAATTAATATCTGACACTGATTGGACACAGATGGAAGACTCTCCGTTATCTATAGATGATAAAGAGAGATATAAAGAGTATCGCAGGAAGCTTAGAGATCTCTCAAAACAAGAAGGGTTTCCAACTAATATTATATGGCCAGAAATTAATATTAAATAAACTTGATTGTAATCTGTTTAATGATAATCTGCTTTGTAATAGTCGCATTAGTAATAGTAGTCGTAATAATCGTAACAGTAACAGTAACTGTAACGGTAGTAACGATAGATTGAGCAACAATAGATTTGTAACTGAATAATTCACAAAAAAAGTACAATTTCTAAACCTATTCAGGTTTTAGGGTGCGTATTATCTAAACAATTAAACCCCTGTATCATTTAAGGTACGGGGGTTTATATATTTTATATTTCATATTATTAATTTAATTTCAAACTAATAAATTACAGTTGTTATTATATATAGGTCAATTTCTTTTAAAATGATTTTTTAAACATTCTTTCACTACGAGAAAAAATAACTGAGTATACGTTGAATGCTCTAGCTTGCATCGCATTACCATAATAGTAACCAGTTGCAACATCAGGGTCATCTATAGCAAATAGATACTCTCTTGTTCTATTGCTACCTCTAGTGCATACATAAATATTTCTACTAGATGTGCTTTTAATAAATTTAGCTTTTTTGCTATTACAATATATTTGATATGCTTCAAATATTTTTGATTTATCAAGCATGCTTTCAACTTCTTCATCGTATATGTCTTTTTTGAAATCGCCAACAAATGAGTACATCACTTCAAACTCAAGAATTGTTTTTGCTTTTGGATCAGCGTTAGCTACTTTCATAGTAAAGCTATTAAGAGTAGTTGTAGACTTTGCATAGCTACTAATTACTTTCTCAAATTGCACAAAATCCTTTTGCATTATTTGTCTTTTTCCTTCTTCAAAAAATGATCGGCTAGCATTCGTCGTAGTTGTCGCAACGGAACATCCACCGAGAATTAAAAGCGTTATTATTAGTAAGGTAGTCGAAAATAAGCTATTTCTTTTTTTCATCTTCTCTCTCTCTTCTTAGTATTAATCATGAATCGTAATTAACTAGTAGTTAATATGCGTCATAAAGTTTCAAATGAAACATATTAATTTCTTAATTATTCGGATATAATTTGCAAATGATTAATTATTTTATTTGACTTATATATATTTAGAGTATAAAGTTAGTTGCTTATATCAGTATATTTATGATGACCTGACTGGTTGACACTACAATATTTTAGTTTGTGAACTCCGCCAGGTCGTAACAGAAGCAACGGTAACGATACTTTTTATGTGTAGTTGACGTCGTCAGGTCTTCATTTATATGCTGATATGATTGTAATTTTTGATCGGTACTAAAATCCTAATATTTTTATTGAGGCTGAATATATGTTAAACGCTATGAGAGGAAATCGTAAATTTTTGACTATTGTTTTGTGGATAGTTATTCTTGCATTTCTTTCAACTATATTTGTTGTTTGGGGACTTGGTCCTAACGAAACGGAAGGGAATTTTGCCGTAAAAATTGATGGTAAATCATTGCCGTATGCAGAATACAGAAATTTCTATGACTCATCTATCGCAACATTGAAAGAGAGTTATGGTCCTTTATTTGAACAATTTGCTGAAGAAAATAATATAGATGAAGTTATTCAAAATGACTTTATAAATAGATACCTATTAATAGAGGAAGCTAAAAGAATTGGAGTGATCGCATCAGATGATGAAGTGATTAGTTTTGTTGCATCTATTCCAAACTTTCAAACTGGTGGAGTATTTGATCCAGTTATGTACCAAGAAATATTAGCATCTAATAGAATGTCTCCTACTATGTTTGAAGAGTCTGTTAGAGATGATTTATACCTTAGTAAAATAAGAGATTTAATATCTACTGCTGGACTTGTTGTAACAGATCAAGAGATCGATTTAGAACATAAAGCAAGAACAACTACAAGAAATATATCGTATGCTATGATCCCTACTTCAAAATTTTTCCCTGATAATATAAGTGATGAAAATTTGAAAATATTTTTAGATAGTAATCAAGATAATTATAGAACTGAAAAAGAAATTAAAGTTAAATATGCTATCTTCAAAAAAGATGATTTTAATGTAGGCGACATCAAAATAGAAGATAAAGATGTTGAAGAAAGATATGCTAAAAATATAGAAAAATATACAACTGGTGATAAAGTTACAACACTTGATAAAGTTAAAAAAGAGATCACCGCTGAACTTAGAAAAGAACAGTTAGATTCTGTGTATAGAGCTTATATTCTTGAACAGTTTAAAGAAATTTTATCTGCTGGAAATATTACAGCATTTTCTAAAACAGAGAAAGGTAAAGGATTAGTAACATACAAAACGGGTTTCTTTAATCAAAATACTATACCTTTAAAACTTGCTAATCTTATGAACATTAATAGATTGTTTAAACTATCTAAATCAGATACAAGTCAACTTATTCAAGATGGTGACTTCATTTATCTGTTCGAAATAGAAGATGCTAAAGAGTCGGTTATACCTGCATTTGATACAATTAAAAAAACTGTTCTTACTGATTACAAAAAAAGTGTTGCAGGTGCTATTGCATTAGAAGGAGTATCTAAATCTATGGTAGATAAAGATATTAATGCTATTGCAAAACAGTATAATGTAAGAGTTAATAAGTATAACGGGTTTAACGCTGAAACAAATTTAAATGCAGTTGATAATGTTACTTTAATGAGAAGCATATTAACTTTAGATGGTGGAGTGATGATTGATAAACCATATCTAGTTAATGATTATGTTGTTGTAACTCGTGTTGATAAGAAAAATTTATCTAACGCAAAAATGACTGAAGATGAAAAAGAAGAAATCGTTGGATACATAAGATCTGTTAAAGCTCCTGAGGCATTAATAACATATGTTGAGTCTTTGAGAGAAGGTAAAGATATTATTTTTAGTGATATAGTAATGGGAATAAATAACACTCATAATCATTAAGATATGAGCATAAAGTTAAATGTAGATTGTAATAATTTTTATATAGTTACGATACAAATTTAAAGGGGATGAGCGTATTTTGTAAAACTGTGTTGGCGGATGTGTTCAAAGATTGTTTTGTATTGATATATATATGAAACGTTGTTGATGGATATGTTTTCTATAGATAGTTTTATTATGTGTATATGCTCTTGATGAAAGATGCTGATTGTTTTAGAAGGCATAGATGGGTCTGGTAAGGAGACTCAAACTAAACTACTTTCTGAGTATCTAGATAGTTTAAGTATACAGAATATTGTGTACTCATTTCCATCGTATAAAGTAACGGAAGCATCGAGACTTGTCTCACTCTATTTAGCTGGTGAGTTCGGCGATCTGAAAAGTATCCCTGCTGAATTTGCAGCGATATTATACTCACTTGATAGATTTGAAATGAGCAACAAAATTAAAGCATCGCTTGCTGAAAATAAAGTTGTTATAGCTGATAGATATGTGTCATCAAACTATGCTCATCAAGCAGCTAAACTTCCAAATGATAAGAAAGATGAATTTATCAGTTGGGTATCAGATTTAGAGTATAATAGATTAGGTATACCAAAACCAGATAAGATATTATTTCTTAATACACATCCAAAAATCACATCACAATTAATTAATATGCGAAACGAAAATATCACAACTCCTATTGATCTGCAAAAAGTTGATATTCATGAAAAAGATAGTAGTTACCAGCAGTTGGTATACGATGAATATTTACGCATTGCAAAGAACGAGAGTTGGAATGTTATAGATTGTTTTAGTGAGATAGATTGTACGCCTACACTTTTAAGCAAAGAGGATATCGCACTTAATGTCAAAAACGCACTAAGAGGTTTGTTCTAAAATTTTACGTGTTGAACGTAATTATCTAAATTTATTATCAAATTATTACATGTTAAAATTATCTGAAATTGACTTTCAAATATCTATTAACTATGAAAACATTATATGCTACTCAAAACTATCAACCGCTGGTTAAGGATTTCATTAACTGTAAAATTTCGTTATAAATTCCAGTTGCGAGAAGATTGCCAGCTACATTTTGAGTTATATCTTTTAGTTTATTTAAACAAGTTTTAATTTTAGTTGGCTCATCTTTTTGCTTAACCATTTCTATAGTTTCATTAATAATAGATTTAATTTCTTCTGTTTTATCGCCATTAGCAGTAATAAATTTCTGATCGTTAGATTGGTTCTGTATTGATAATAAAAGTTTTAAAACACTTTCATAATCAAATGTTTT
>CAMQYB010000010.1 GCA_947039055.1 uncultured Deferribacteraceae bacterium | reverse complement strand
GATACGATGCAAGGATTGACAACACTTGATTTAACGCAACTTACGAACCTTGATAGCCTTTCGATCAGAATGGTTGAGAATGTGGAAATTTTAAACCTTTCAACACTCGTGAAATTAACCGATCTTTCAGTAGTAAGTATGAATAGTTTAATTTCATTTATAACGCCTATTAAAGCTGAAAACCTTACAACCGTTACAATAAATAGTCTTATTATATTGCAAAATCTTGATCTAAGTAATCTAACTTATATCACGGAGCTTAATATACTTAATATGAATTTATTGACATCTCTTGATTTAGATAAACTTGTAAATCTTGATACGCTTAATTTATCAGGTATCCCGCTCGCTACATTTAATCTATCTAAACTCACAAATATTTCACATCTATCGCTTGAATATATGCAAAAATTAAACTCACTTGTTTTACCGATTAATGCATCAAAATTGACATATTTTAAATTGTTCGCTATGTTAAAATTAGCGTCAGTTGATATGTCTACCCTTACTAATATTGAAAATATAGATATACAAAGCATGAGCTTACTATCAACTATTATACTTCCTAAAACAGCACCTAATTTAGAGTCGATAAATCTGTTGTATATTAGATCAGTAGCACTTGATCTAACAGGATTAACTGATAGTTTAACAAGCCTTACACTTACAAATAATGAGCTACTTGCAGGACTAAATTTAGGCGATAAACCGTTTGCAAATATGTTGACTGTAAGTGGAGATGGTAATCCTAAACTTGATAATATTAATAAAATTACATTTCCTTTAGGTGGAGATTTGACGGTTAATTTAACGAACCCAGATATTAAATATCCTACTACTTTTTAGATATCTTAGATTATTTTTTTATATAGAAATAAACATAACAAAACCCCTACAGCCTTAAAGACTATAGGGGTTGATTATTTCTATCGTAATATTTTTTATATTACAACTATCTACTTTGTTGAAACATTACCGTATTACTTATTACCAATATAATTAACTATTTTGGTTGATTTCTGAGTGTAGGAAATTTTTTGTTTGTAAGCTGCCAACCACCTGTACTATTGTTAAAATCCCAACCCTCAAAATTAGTAGTTATTTTGTACTCATCAATCGACAATTTTTTATAATCGCCTCTAGGTACAATGTTACCACTAGCTTTTACTGTTCCCTTTTTCTTGCGAGCATCATGCAACCAATAACTATCTTCAATTGTTAATACTCCATAATAAAAACCTATGAAACCACCTACATAATGACTAGTCCCTGTTATTTTCAACGCATAACTATGAACATCTCTCAGTTTGATGTATTGTCCATTACTTCCATATCCAATAATTCCACCAACGTTCTTTGTGCCCATTATATTTCCACTGTTGAAACTCTTGTAAATGCTTGCCAACTGTCCTTCAACACTTCCAATAAGCCCGCCTGTATTATCACCTGTAGCATTTATAGCACCGATATTTGAACTATTGTCAATATCAGTAGGTACAGAATACCCACGTCCGATAAGTCCACCTGTATAACTTACGCTTTTTATAACACCACGATTTGAACTACTGTTAATATCTAGAGTTCCTCTATTCGCATATCCGATAAGTCCACCAATATAACTAGTACCATTTATAGCACCACGATTCGAACTACTGTTAACATCTGTAGTTACACCACTATACATAAATCCGATAAGTCCACCTACACCACTAGTTCCTGTTATAGCACCACGATTTGAACTATTGTCAATATCTGTAGTTACATAACTAAGCACATATCCAAGTAGTCCACCTGTATTGCCTGATCCATTTATAGCACCACTATTTGAACTATTATCAATATCAAGAGTTACATAATCATACACATATCCAATAAATCCACCTGTATTGCCTGATCCATTTACAACACCACGATTTGTAGAGTTAGATATACCTACAGTAGTACGTGTTTCGCTACTTCCGATAAATCCACCTGTATGACTAGTACCTGTTATAACACCAATATTTGAACTCTTACCTATTTGTACAACGCCATACGATGACCCAATAAGTCCACCTGTATAACTTACTCCTGTTATATAACCACGATTTATAGAACTAGATATATCTAGTGTAGAATTTTTTTCAGCCTTTCCAACTATTCCACCTGTGTAAGTCTTTCCTATTACATTAATAGAATTTTTAATACCAATAACTCTAACTGATCCATTTGCCTGTCCTATAAACCCACCAACATTATTCCTTCCTTTAATTACTCCAGTTAATGTTAAGTTATCTATCTGTCCACCTGAACTCATACTACGAATAAATCCTATGTTATCTGTAGTTGGATAATCAATATTTAAGTTACGGATCTCCTTACGGTTACCTTGAAATCTACCTGCAAAACTTATAAGTCCTGTAATAGGAAGACTATTCATATCTATAGTTTTTTTAAGTATTACTGTCTCACCCGTAAAATCATGGTATGACGACATTTCTATTATCCATGCAAGTTCGCTAGGAGAATATATCTCATAAACACCAACAGGAACACTTGACGCTGTAGCTATTTGTGATACTGGCTCAGTTACCGTTCCATCCCATACTGGAACATCTCCACCAAACTCTATATTAAATACATAGCTTTCAGTTTTCTCACCATCTATCGTTGTAATTGTTGATGGGATCGTAACCGTTAACTTAGATGTGTCACTTACCATACCACCTATACTATAAGCTCCGATAGTAACTTCGCTACCAGAGTTTGACTCAAGTTTTGTTTTCACTAGAGCTTCTAACTCAGTTGCAATAGCCGTTTCTAAAGCAGTTGCATCTTGCTCCACAGAAAATGTACCGTCAATATTATATTCCAATGGATTTACAGCATCACTTGTAAACACTGCTCCATCTATACTTGCTATTGTTAAATCCTCTCCTAAATAAAACTCAGAACTAGATGCTTCTACTCCATCTGATTTGCTCGCATCTGCACATGCTCCAATAAACAGTAACATAAAAACCATTAATAAACTTTTAATCCGATTCGTCATTTGACATATCCCCTTGAAATATTTTTTGTAAATCTTGTTCAATACACATATACCGAATACATATACCTATTGCTATTAACCAAAACACGATGACTTAAATAAAAACTACTTCATGTATTAATATCTATACATAAATAATATTTATAAAACACACCATAAAACAGATCTACTCACAGTAAGTTAAATATTATATTTAAATGAATTGCTACTCATTTGAATAACAATATATGTTCATTGAAGAAAATAACATTATATTATATGAATGTCAATACACATTATGTTACTATTTATATGACTATACATATATTAATAAAATAAAAAAGGGCTAGGTATTATAGTAATTACTATTTAGTAAATACTATAATACTCTAAGCCCTAATCTAAAAAACAATCACTATTTCTAATTAATTAATCAAACTATCTAATCTAAAATACAGTCAAACAAACTCAAAACACTCTAATTAAATATCTTAATTTGAGCCGTATGAGTGTAGTCCTGAAAGTAATAAATTTACTCCTAAGAACGTGAAAATCGTTACTATAAATCCTAAAATCGCAATCGCATTTACAGCAGATCTGTCAAAGCGTTTATACAATCTCGCATGAAGGTAGAACGCATATACTAACCATGTGATAAATGCCCATGTTTCTTTCGGATCCCATGACCAATATCTGCCCCATGAATTTTCAGCCCAGATCGCTCCAAAAATTAATCCACCGATTGTGAAAATTATAAAACCTAACACCGTGAAATTATATATATATCTATCTAGCTTATCTATATCTTTACTAAACGATGATAAATAATACGGAATGTTTTTTCCATAATATAATAAGCTCGTAAATAGCACTGCAAACAAACCTATATACATTGATATAAATAAAATCTCTTTAAATATTAAGTGAATTATCAACGATAAAAGTAAAGTTAGTAAAATTGATACTGTTGTTACCCATAAAATATATTTAGGGTCTTGTCTACCTTTTGATACCAATATAAAATAAAATATCGAAGCTATCGCCGATAATGTAAAAAATACATACGCTATAAATGATAACAACACATGAGCTATTAACCAGTTACTTTGAAGAACTGGTATTAACGGTTTAACATCTGCTGGAGCATTTATCGAACTTATTAAAATTATTAATATACCCGCAACGCAAGTTGAAAATATACCCAACACTTTTATCTTTGTTGCAAATTCAGATACTAAATAGATAACCATTAATAACAATGCAAAAAATTGTAGTGACTCATAAAGGTTTGCAATTGGTATAGATTCCAATACTGATCCTGAAACTTTATATAATAAAGAGATCCTAATCACAAACGCAACTGTACCTAATAAAACACCTGTAACCGATAACGTCGTTGCAACATAGCCTATTTTTGTGCTCTTAAAAATAGCCGACGACATATAAAATACCATAGCTAAAAGGTATGTGAAACCTGATAACTGTAAAAATATCTGATCATTCATTATTACACCTATATATCTTTTTCGTTCTTGTCTATCAATTTATAAAACATTTGTGCAGGAACGCTTCTGCCAAATTTACGCTGTTTAAATACTTTGTAAAATATCATCTCGCCTGTCTCTTCGTCTTTTGTCAGATGAATAAATATAACTGTATAGTTAATTAAATATGTCAATATCAATGCTATTGAAATAATCAAAAAACCTAAATATACAACTGCCGTACCTGGATCTTTTTTGATAGATAAACCTGTATATTGTACGCCATACAATTTATCAAACGTCATCTTAAATCCGTAATCTTTTGAGAAATCACCTGAAGTTTTCTGTTTACTTAATAACCATGATCTAAGAACTGGATCGCCTTCCATACTATATGCTTCTAACAGTATTGCAGGATTAACCATCTCCTCTGACATAGTAGAAAATTTGCCATCATCATCCACAGCTAACGCTGGTGCAAAATCTGTGATCTTGCCAAATAAATTATCTCTAATCTTAAAACTTTCATTAAATCTAACTTCATACTTTTTACTAATATTATCTATCTCTACATCAAATAAAAACCTAGCACCTTTTTTATTTAAATAAAAACCGTAACTATGTTGATAGATAGATACATCTTCATACTTAAGTGGTGAGTTTACATTTAAGATATAGTTTAATGACTTATTATCGTTACTTGTATTACTATCATTATCACTACTCTCTTTACTGATAGTAATATCTGAAACAAATGCCGATGGTCTTGTTGTGTTATCGTAATATTTAACATCAAAACGATTAACCTTTATATCAAACCCTAAAGGAACAAACTCTCCTGTGCTTAATACAGCAACATTATCTGAGCTCCCTTCAAGAATATTTATGTAACCTTTAAATCCGAAAAGATATCCAAGCAACGCACCTAACAATACAATCAAAATTCCTGTGTGAATAATAATCACAGAGTATTTACCAAATGAATTTTTTGACGCAGTAATCACATTCTCTTCTTGCTTAATATCAAAATGTGTAGCCTTTAAAAATGATATGACTTCAGCGTGCTTGATCGCAACTCTGCCATGATCTTTAAAATCAATATTGTCAATATCCGACAACTTATTTATATCAAAAATTATTAACTTTAACGTGCATAAAATTAAATTCAATGCAAACAATGCAATGAGTGTGATGAATATAGGCGATGTATATATATGATCTAAACCTAAAACTGAAACTATATTTGATGCCAGTTGTGAAGAGCTGACTGCCACATCTGCTTTCGGTATCAACGAACCAGTAATCGCAAGTATAAGAATACCTGCCGAGATCACCATCGCAAACTTTGACGAACTAAGAAATGAACAAAACTTATATAACTTTTCTTTCATTAAATCTCCTATATGTAATTAATGTGAATTTATATCACACCAATATCAATATAAATATATCAATACTTTTATAAAATTGATAGCGTTAATAATAATATCAATATTACAAACCATTGCGATAATCTCTATCGATAAAATAATACGAACTATTAAAACAATGATAACTGCTAAAATATTCTAAATTATCACAACTTCCTTAATCTCAGAAGTTGACAAATAAACAGGGCTGCCAAAAAAATGACAGCCCACTAGGTTTATAACTACTACAGTATGACTACTTCGTACTAACTACTCTAATCTATTTACCTTTTTTGTATAATACTTTTTCAAGATCGCCATAACCTTTCATAGATATGTCTATTGATTTTGTCAACGACTCTCTAGCAAGTGCAGGGTTATGAAATCCATCAGAGTTTTCAGCTGTCCAATACTCCCAAAGGATATGAGCTTCTGATTGTGCTTTTTGAGCTGCAATAATATTTTTCTTATTAACGCCCATCATCTGAGCATCTCTAATCGCATCAGTTAACTCTGTCAACCAGAACTCAGCTTTTCTCATTCTACCTTTAGTATATGATTTGATTGAGTCTATTGCATAAACTGCTTCTTGCTTACTCCAGTTTGTTGAAACTTTGATATAATCAGCAGAATATTTAGTTTTATCCCATTTCTTATCTGCTCCCTTACCATGACAGTTTGAAGTTAAACATGTTTGATCTAACTTAACTCTTGGTGTTTGAGCAAAATGCGATGTAAACTTTTTGCCGCCCTTCTTAACCGTTTCACCAAAGTGACATGAAGAACATTTTACGCCAGCTAACGAGTGTTTAGACATATAATATGACTCTGACTCAGGGTGTTGTCCTTTCCATAATGGTGCTCCAGAAAATCTGTTACCAAAATCTTGGAAATTAACTTTACTAAAGTAATGATCGTATAATTTAAGCGAATCTTTCATAGGGAAATGATTTGTAATTGCTCCATCAAATCCTATTTTACCACCAGTTGCTGCATCTTTACCTGGGTTACAGTTATACTCAACGTGACACTGTGCACACTGTAGTAATGATACTTTTGGATCTGTTGGATCTTTAAATATAGCTATTTTTCTATCAAATCCACGTAGTCCCATAGTAAGAACTTCTATCTCAGGCTTATCTTTATCTTGTTGAATAAGATTGTCTGACCAATCAGGATTAGTCATTGCATCAATTAATGCATCTCTAACAACTCTTGGTTCAGCAGAATGAGGATCATGACAAGTAAAACAGTTAAGCGCATAGTTCATAGCTTGAGCCATCTCAACTGAATTTGATTTTCTTGACCATTTAGGATTACGTGCAGGATCAGGATCTGTTCCAGCTGCACCCATGTATTGCCAATCTAATATATGATCAAATGTCTTACAACTCATACAAACTGGATTGTTCGCAGTAGCTGTTTGACGCATAAACTTTTTCTGATTAGGCTCTTCAGGATGAGTGTCTTCTAAGATATCCCATACTTTACCTGTTTCAAATATATAGTTCCATCCATTTATAGGTTGAAATCTTCCACCGAACGCACGATCAACAACAAACTGATCTACTAACATTACTGAGTGTGATCTTGTAGCTGCATGCTCTTTTGTAAATCCGTGTGGAGCCATAAGTTTATCCCATGCTGGGTTTGGAGCTCTACCACCTTCATTAGATTTCTCATTTCTTGCAGGACGATGTGTATCTAATTGCATAAATGATTCTAACTGTGCTTCATGACACTGTCCACAAGCATCCCAATCAACACGAGTTGATGGTCTTGTGTCAATAGTTGGTTCTGTTAAATGATCCACAGGTATTTCATGGCAACTAACACAACTAACTTCTTCATGCGCCCCTCTTGTATGTAACATTTCAACTGTTCCATGACAAGAATAACACGTTTTTTCATCTACGCTCTTAGCAGTTAAATTCTTCACCTCTGCTACAGAAAATGCATTGCCTATTGCAAAAAACACTACCATAACAAAAGGTATCATAAAAAACTTCAATTTTATCTTCATAATCAAGTACCCCCACTTAAAAAAAATATTTGAAACACTCATCTCGTACTTTATATCCTATAAAATCACTGCAATAAAATCTATAGATTTGGGTACGCATTTACTCACATTTCGTATTATATAGATAATAAAGTAAATTTGTAGTAAAGTTTGTAAAGATAGTTCTGTCATAACTTTACAGTTTTTAACTACTATTTATTAGAACAACAGCATATTATAATAAATAAAATATTATATGATTTATATATCAATATTATTTTGTGTTTAAAAAATAAAAATATTAAGATTTAAATCTTAAATTTTAGAGGTGAAAAATGAAACATATCTTTCTTTCAACAACAATCCTTTTCATAGCGACTGTCTTCGCAGTATCTGTAAACGCTATCGAGCAAAACAAGCATCCTGTGCCGATTGATGACAAAAGCTGTGCAACGTGTCATGAAAAAGGCTCAACTGATGAGATGAAGGCTGCACCTGAAGCTTATACTCAATGGGATACTTCTCTACATAAACTAAATGGAGTTTCTTGTATAACTTGCCACGGCGAAGAATCAACTTTTAAACCACAATCAACTATATCAACTTGTGCTTCTTGTCACTCGATTGAAGTTGACTCTATGAAAAATGCTGAAACATGTTCATCTTGTCATCAAGTACACACGTTTAGACCGCTTAAAGGTTTTAAATCTCCGCATAGTTAATTGTACGTTTTATTAAATCTTAAATTGTAATACCTTGTTCTTAATTATAGTCCTATTAATTAATTGTAGTCCTAGTAATTAATCGTATTATAAAGTTCTTAATAGTTTAAAAATAACGGGAGGAATAATATATGGAAATGTCGAGAAGGAATTTTATTAAATCTACATTAGCAGCATCAGCTGCCGTTGCAGCTGGGATATCTACAAGCAGTAATGCAGTAGCTCAATCTCAAGAGGTTGTTATCGAAAGATGGGTAAAAGGCGTTTGTCGTCTTTGTGGAACAGGTTGCTCTGTTTATGTTGGTGTGAAAGGTGGTAGACTTGTTGCTATGAAAGGTAACGTTGAGTCTATGACTAACACCAGAGGTTATCTATGCGTCAAAGGAATGAACATCTGGAAAGTTGCTCATCACCCTGATAGATTAACTAGACCTCTTATTCGTGATGGTAAAGGTGTTCTGCGTCCAGCATCATGGGATCAAGCGTTAACTTTAATTGAGAAAAAATTTAAACAATTTCATAAAAAATACGGTTACGACTCTGTTGCATATTACGGATCAGGACAGTGTACAACTGAAGAAAGTTACACCTTTAACAAATTATGGAAAGGTGGTTTTGGATCTAATATGGTAGATGGTAATCCTCGTTTATGTATGGCTTCTGCAGTTGCAGGTTACATGTCATCACTTGGATCTGATGAGCCAGCTGGTGCTTACGCAGATATTGAAAAATCTGAAACTATCTTTCTTGTAGGATCAAACCTATCTGAAGCTCATCCTATTTTATTTAGAAGAGTTGCTAGACATAAAAAAGATAATCCAAATGTAAAAATTATCGTGTGCGAACCTAGAAAAACATTAACGTCAGCTGTTGCTGATCTATGGATGCCTTCTCTACCTGGAACTGATCTTGCAATTTTTAATGGTATGGCTAGAGAGATAATTAAAAATAATTGGCATGATAAAAACTATGTTAAAACTTTAGGAAGAGTTACAATAGGTGACGGATCTAAAGAATTATCATGGGCTGATTATGTTAAACATCTTGAAAAATATACTCCTCAATATGTTGAAAGAAAAACTGGCTGTCCTGCTGCTGATGTAAAAGCTGCTGCTAAAATGTTCGCTAAATCTAAAGCTACATTATCTATGTGGTGTATGGGACTTAACCAACGTGCTAACGGTGTGTGGGCAAATAACTTAATTCACAATCTTCATGTTATCACTGGTAACTACGGTAAACCTGGAGCTGATGCATTCTCTCTTACTGGACAACCGAACGCTTGTGGTGGAGTTAGAGAAACTGGATCATTAGCACATTTACTTCCTGGTGCTAGACCTGTTGCTAACAAAAAATGGAGAGAGTTTGTTGAAGGATATTGGGGTGTTGCAAAATATTCTATCAATCCATCTAAAGCTATCAATCCTAAACCTGGAATGCACGCTGTAAAATTATTTAGTTCACTAGGCGGCGAAAAAGATAAAACTAAACCAGTTAAAGCGGTTATTATGTCAACTACCAATCCTGCACAAACTTTACCGAATGTTAATAAATTTATCGGTGGAATGCAAGATGCGTTTACAGTTGTTATAGATATTTTCCCAACAAGAACTGCACAGTGTGCAAGCGTTGTATTGCCTGCTGCATTCTTATATGAAAAAGGTGGCGTGTTCGGATGTTCTGAAAGAAGATCTTTCTTAACTGACAAAGCAGTTAATGCTCCAGGTGAAGCTAAAGCTGATATTTGGATAGCATCACAAATCGCTAAAAGAATGGGCTTAACTAAACTTATCGGTTGGGCAAATGAAACTAATATCGATAGAATGAACGAGCTTGCTTGGACTGACTATATCGGTTGTACTGCTAATACTGAAAAAACTTTAAAAGGTGCAACTTATAGCAGACTTAAAAAATCTACAGTTGGTGTTCAGTGGCCTTGTCCTGATGAGAAAAATCCTGGAACTTATAAACGTTATGTTAGAGGGATGGATCCTATATTTGATAATCCTAAAAGATATGGTTACACTATACCTGCTGGTGCTAAAGAGTTCTTTTATGCAAGACCACACGGTAAAGCTAATATCTTCTTAAGAGATGATCCTGATAATAGCGAACAAACATCTCCAGCTTATCCATTTATAATGACTACTGGACGTGTGCTTGAACAGTGGCATACTGGTTCTATGACTATGCGTATACCTGAAACTGCAGCTGCTCATCCTCATTCGTTTGTTGAAATAAATGAGAAAGATGCTAATAGACTTAAAATTAAAAACGGTGATATCGTTAAAGTTGAATCTGTTAGAGGATACAATATCTTACCTGTAAAAATTGTGAACAACACTTTAGAAGGCGTAATATTTGTTCCTATGCACGATCAAAAAGCTGACCGTATGGTGAACTTTATCTGTTCTGATATTGTTGATCCTAAATCTGCTGAACCTGATTATAAAGTTTCTGCTGTTAAGATAACTAAAGTTAGTGGACCTAAAAAAATTGATGGTAGATATCTTGTTTCAAGACAAGAAATGAATAAAAAAACATTTAGCTAATTAGTTAGATTTTTCTCCCTATAGCCCTATCTACTATAATATGTAGGTAGGGTTTATTTTTAAAAATTAAATAAAAATATTTAATGAGGATTAATAAAATGATTTTTACATCAGCCGTACTAGAGTTTAATAAAGACTCATATAAAAAACTACTACCTTTTATTGAAAGTCATACAGAAGTTGAAATATATGAAAAAGATATAGATGCTGGTAAAATAATACTCGTAATATCAACTGAAGATGATGCTCAACTTGAAGTTATACAAAAAAGTTTTCTTGCAAGCGAACTAGTAATTGATTTCACTTATCATGCTATACATTTTGGTGAGAGTGTTGATAAATTGATTGATGGAGAAATCAAAATAGATTTTGAAGATATCAACAATAAAAAGAAGAATAAACTGCAATGAGTTTTATAGATAAAATAAAACTGTTTCTAAACAGTTTTGATGAGAACGAATTTTTTAAAATTAATCGTATGCGACCTCCTGGTGCTGTTGAGGAAAAACTCTTCATGGAGCTTTGTGTACGCTGTTCTAAATGTATTGAGATCTGTCCGTATAGAGTTATCAAACGATCTAACCTTACTAAAAATTTTGAAGTTGGTACTCCATATATTTATGCAGAAGAAAAAGGTTGTAGATTATGTATGAACTGCACAACTGTTTGTCCAACAGGTGCACTAGATAAAGATGTTACATATTTTCGTGACACTAGAATTGGTGTTGCAAAAGTTGATGATACTATCTGTCTTAATCACCTGCTCTACAATCAAGAAGAGGCTGGAATAGCTGATGGAACTATGGCTGTTTGTAATCAATGTTTTAATAGCTGTCCGTTAAAATTTGATGCTATATATTTAGAAGATATGATCTTACCTAGGATAACTGACAAATGTACTGGTTGTGGAATTTGTACTGAAAGCTGTCCGACTACTCCTAAAAAAGCGATTAATATTTTGCCGAACGGTATGGCTGATAGAGATGAAGCTGGATATATTCAATCTCTTAAAAGAAAAGGACTTAGGTAGATACTTATGCAAAAAATTAGAAAAATATCACAAATCTTTTTTCTACTATTAATAGTAGTTATACCTATACTTAATCTTATGGAAATATATTTCTTTAACGGCTCATTCATTTCACTCACAGTTGGTAATCTTGCAATCTCTGATCCGTTAGCTGTTTTTCAAGCGATATTTTTATCACATAAAATTGTACCGTTAATGCTTATATCAATACTCATACCGATTTTAATCGTAATATTTTTTGGTAGAGTTTGGTGTAGTTACGCTTGTCCATATTTTTTGATGACTGAACTAATTGATAAAATAAAAAATAAACTTAATATAAAAAACATACAAAATAAAAATATAAATACTAATAGACAAAATATAATTAGATACGGAGTACTCTTAACAGGTTTTATAATTATAGGTATATTAGGCGTCCCGTTACTGTATCTAATCTCGCCTCCATCAGTTATATCAACACAGATGATTATGATAATTAAACATCTAAGATTTACATCTGAAGTGATAATACTACTGTCGATATTAATTGTAGAGATATTTTTTATCTATAGATTTGCGTGCAGATATTTATGTCCAACTGGAACTCTTCTATCACTATTTCAATTTAAAAGGTTTGGACTAAAAGTAAAACATATAGGTAGCTGTTCTGAATGTAATGCGTGTATAAAAGAGTGTCCATTAATGCTTGATCCTAAAATAGATGGCGACTCTAAACAGTGTAATAATTGCGGGATTTGTGTTGATAGTTGTAAAGATAATCTAAAACAAAAAACTCTGTTTTTTAAAATGAAATAATTTTACACTAAATATTTTAGATTAAATAATTTAGATTAAATACGTTTACATTAAATAATTTTGTACTAAATACTTTTACACTAAATAATTTTACACTAAATAATTTTAGATAAATACCTTTACACTAAATAATTTTATACTATTTTTGACAAGAATTTTATTTACATGATTGATAACATTTTTCCACTAAGTTTATCATACTAAAACACTACCACAATATATAAAAAAAAATAGCTACATACTATAAATACGATTATCTCTAAAAGTATCTATAATATGTAAGCTATAATTATCTTAATCATATAGAGGTGAATCTATATCTTTCAATCTCTATTCAATCCTCTCAATCTCTACTCAAATCAAAACCTATTAATCTCTACTCAAACGTAGCTACTAAATGTAGTCCACCATAAAAAGCGCTCTGATCTGCATGTGTATTTCCATATACATCTCCTAAATTAATTATATAACCAACCTCTGGATAGATTGCAAAATACTTGCCGATAGGTATATTAAAGTTAAGGTATGTTGCAATAGAATTATCAACAGAATTAGCTAATGGATCACTCGATGTTGATCCCATATAACCGACACCAGCACCTACTGAAAACATTTTCATTATATCAAACTCTAATCCAATAGCTCCACCAAATGATAATATATTATGTGCTTTACCTGTTAATGAATGATCATCATAATTAAAAAGTGGTAGTGTAAATACACCAAGTAATTCGCCGTTATACGCTGCAAATGCAGAGTAGTTTAATGTGAAAAAACCGATCTCAACATTACCACCAGCTCCAAGCGTTCCAGCTATTAACGGATCGAACAATATTTCATCATCTGTAGTTTGATCAACTATTTTATCAAATGTAAAGTAACCTAATGAGAAAAATACCAACGTTTCATCTGAATCACCTATTGAAAAATTATACGTCGCTTCAACATGAGGAATATTCAACATGATACTATCTATATCTGGTGCTGTTTCATTATTCACTAACGCTATCTGAAAACCACTTATCTCATATCTTATCTGTAAATATTGGTTGCTACCTAGCGTTCCTGCACCGGCTAGTCCGTTCTCATCAAACGCCATCTGTCCAAATGTGTAAGTCGCTATTGTTGTATCTCTACCAAAAATTATCTTAGACTCATTCTCAAATTCATATCCTATATAAAGACGGCGTATAATTTCACCTAGACTTAACCCTACTTCAAGTAAAGCAAACGTATTTCCGTATGATACATCAATACCTAAATTAGATGAACCAGACTGTTGAAGTAGCGATATACCGTTTGGTATAATATCTGGAGCAAAACCACTATCGTTGTAAAAGAAATCCATATACACTTCACCGTAAACATTGATGTCAAACTTGCTGCTTCCTAAATCATTCTCCTGTGCATAACTATTTTTTGCAAACCCCGTAATAACAAAAATAGATAACACCAATAACATTACTCCCTTAAACCCCACAAACACACTTCTCATATTATTCATAAATTTAACCTCTCTCTATATTAATTATATACCCACTAACAAGCTTAGTCTACCCTAAACTATACTTTAAAAAAAACACCTATATTAATCTATATAATATAATTAAGTAGATTAATATAGGGTTTGTACTTTAAATGAATTTTTATAAACTACAATATACGAATTCTCTTATCTTAAAAACTAATCACCTTTACCACAACCTGATCCACATCCTGATTTTGATGATGAACAACAAGATGAAACTTTCTCCTTTGAGAAAAATAAACCGTAACATTTATACGCTGTATACATAACAACCGCTAATAAAATTATTGACACTAATACTATATCTACCATAAAAAACTCCTTACTAATTATTATTATACTACACAAAAACATAATCTCAATCTATACCGATATCTATATCGTAGATAAACTATCTAATATAGATACAAACTAACTACTATATACTTCTAAAATTAATAACCTAAAAATGTACCAACTTGATATACGATCAATGAAATAATATACGCTAATAAAGTTAAACCAACCAACTGCATAGCTGCATATTTCCACGATCCTGACTCCTTCGCCGTTACAACCATAGTCGCTACGCAAGGGGTGGAGATAAGTGCGAACAACATTATACATAAAGCTACAAGTGGTGAATAATTATATGCCAACTTTTCTCTAAGTGTCTGACTTTCCTCTGTCGCTTCACCTATTGAATAAACTATTCCTAGCTGTGCCACAAACACCTCTTTTGCTGCAAACGCACCGATTAACGCAACGCCTATCTTCCAATCAAATCCTAATAATGATAACGGTGGCTCAATTGCTTTACCTATTCTACCTGCTACACTATATACTAGTCCTGCTTCTAACTCTTTATTATCTATACCCAATATCTGACTTTCTTTCTCCTCATCTAACATATTAGATGCGACAACTACTGTACGTTCTGCTTCATACTTCTCTGTCTCTGCAACTGGAAGAGCTGGAAATGTCATCATCGCCCATATCGCAATAGATACCGCTAAAATCATCGTTCCTGCTTTACGAAGATACATATACGATCTGTCCCATGTATGAATTAATAAACCTTTTAATGTTGGCATACGATACGGAGGCATCTCCATTATAAATGTTCTAGCCTCTCCCTTAAATATTGTTGAACCTAATATTTTTGAGAAAATTATCGCAAGAACAATACCTATTATATATATCAAAAATAACATCGCAGCTTGGATATCCTCTGCAAAAAATGCTGGAATAATTAATGCGTATATCGGAAGCCTTGCGCCACAACTTACAAGAGGTGCAACCATCATTGTGATTAATCTATCTCGTCTACTATCTAATGTTCTTGTCGCCATTATAGCTGGAACTGTACAACCAAAACCAACCAACATAGGAATAATACTCTTACCTTGCAACCCGAACTTGTTCATTATCTTATCCATAATAAACGCAACACGTGCCATATACCCTGTACCCTCTAGTAAAGCTATCGCAAAAAATAGTAAAATAATATTCGGAAGGAAAACAATCACGCCACCAACTCCACCAATTATTCCATCTATAAGAAGTGATCTAAGTAGTGGAAGTGTTTCTGGATTCCAATTAGCATGTACCGCATTTGAAAGAATTTCAAAACCTTTCTCTATCCATTCCATGAACGGTCCACCAATCGTAAATACCATCTGGAATAGCAGATACATTAATCCGAAAAATATCGGTAAACCTATAACTCTATTTGCTAAAACTTTATCAAGCTTATCCGATACATTAATCCTATCTATCACACGCTTATCAACCGACTCTCTAACTATTCCTGTTATATATCCGTGACGTGCATAACTTATATAAATAGCCGAATCATCTCCCGTTAATGAATTGATCTTATCTTTTGAACGATTAATTAAATCAATGTTTTTACCACCATACATAACCTCATGCATCGTTTCATCATCTTCTAATAATTTCACAATAATATATCGCTTAGAATATTTATTGCCGATTTCAGCAGGCACAACTAATTTATCACATAACCCTTCTATCTCTGTCTCAACATCTTTACCGTAATCTATTCTTGGATAATTATTTACCCACTCACCATTCGCTAATCGCTCTATCTCTGCTACTATGTTTTGACTTCCAACACCCTTGCTTCCAACAGCTTTCACAACTGGCATCGCAAGCATAGATGATAGCTTATGATAATCAATACTGTAACCGTTCGATTCTGCAATATCTGACATATTTAATACAGCTACCATCGGTATATTTAAATCCATAAGCTGTAAGGTAAGATTAAGGTTGCGATCAATATTTGAAACATCAATAACATTCAATATAATATCAATCTTCTCCGTAACAATAAAATCACGTGCAATAACCTCTTCCTCTGATTGTGAAAACAATGAATATATACCCGGTAAATCATAGATCACTATATTGAAATCTTTGTGCTTTATGCCACCTTCCTTTATATCAACTGTTACGCCTGGATAGTTTGCAATCTTCTGTTTTGCACCAGTCAAACTATTAAATATCGTACTCTTACCAGCATTAGGATTACCTACCAACGCTACTCTTATATCCTTCATAAAACCTTCCCACTTTATAAATAATTTACCAATAGCTTAGTCTTGCCTAAACTATATGTGAAAAAAACACAGCCGTAACCTGTTGCACTAAACCAACTCTACAACTATCCTACCAGCATCTTTAATTCTTAACGCTATGCATGAGTTATTGATTTTTATCTCAATAGGATCGCCAAGCGGTGCATATCTTTCAACAGAAACTATAGCATCTTTAATAAGACCCATATCTACTAATCTTTTCTGAGTACTGCCATCTAAATTCAACTCAACTACTCTACAGCTTTTGCCAACTGGTATATCAAGTAATGAAACAGTACTTTCATTAGACTCGCTATCCTTTGCTATTAAATTATCTAACCCCATTGAACACTCCTCACAACCTTCTCTATCTATACATTTGTAACCAGATTTTTCAATCCACTCAAATGATTTGTTTTCACAATTTTCAATATATTCAATATATTGTGCTAATCTCTCTAAAATAACTTTAGGTATCACATGCTCCATCTTACACGCCGTTTCATCTGCAATCTGATGATCTATTAATAAAACTTTTGTGAAAAATGTTCTCAACAACTCATGTCTTCTAAGAATTTCTCTAGCTTTTCTAAGTCCGATACTTGTAAGTTCAATCGGCTCATAAGGCGAATATAAAATAAGTTTTTTAACTGCTAATGAACGTAACGCTCCCGTTACTGATGCCTGTGACACATTTAACATCAATGATATATCTTTCGGTTTCACAACCTTCTTATCTATGATAACCATATATATAGCCTCTAAATAATCCTCAAGACTCTGCGTTAAATGTTCATCCTTCATAATTAAAACAACCTCATCATATAAAACTAAACCATCTGTATTCTAACTAGATTTGTATATGCAACTTTAGGCACACCTAAACAATACTAATTTCTAACAACATTGTCAAGCATTAAATATGATATCCTTAATATTCATATTATAATTTTAATGACGGTTAATCTATATTTATAGTTATTGAAATAATTTTCTTATCGTATATAATAACTTTATGAAACTGATGGTCAAAATTATCCTCTATCTCTTCATTACAATTTTAACAATAATGATCCCTGCTGTATATCTACTTTTATCAAACCAAAGCAGAACAATAATAGAGCAAGCACATACACAAGCAAAAGCTGTGCATAGTATGGTTGTGATAACTAGGCAGTGGGCTGCTGAAAATAGAGATCGTGTTGAACCTGTACCTGCTGTTGTGACAAAAGAATTATCTAAATACGCTGAAAAAATGACTGCATTTAGGTTTCATATCACATCTGATAATCTTGTTAATTCTGACAATTTACCTACTGAGTTTGAAATCGCTGCGATGGACGCTGTACAACATCAAGGTATGGAAGAGTATACAGAGATTGCACATGACGATACATTAGGGACTGTGTATAATTATGCAGCACCTCTATTTATAAATAAATCTTGTCTAAGCTGTCATACTGATGGATATAAGTTAAATGATTTTAGAGGACTGATATCTATAACGCTACCCCTTGATGAGATTAGAACATCACTTATTAGAAGTAATGAAATAACTTACTACACTATTATAATAAGTTTGATTTTGATAATTGTAGTCATTTCACTACTGATCCATTGGTTAATAGTAAGACATGTGAACACATTAACAAAAGCTACTATGGAGATTAAACAAGGTAATATTGTTGAAACAAAAATAGAGACTAACGATGAGATTTCTATCCTCTCTGAAGCGTTCAATCAGATGAGTGTACAGATCGCACATAACGAAGATATTTTAACTAGTAAGCTAGCTGATGCTGCTGTAAAATATATTACATTAGTTGATGAGCTTAAAGATAAAAATGATAAACTCGATAGTATCAATCAATTAAAAACAGAACTGCTTGATTCAATCGCTCATGAAATAAGGACTCCACTTACAAAAATATTGTCGTACTCTGAACTGCTTGATGATAAACGTATACTTGATAATCATGAGATGAGAAGCAAATTTACTTCTAGTTTAAAAAATAATATTAACACAATAAAAACTCTATTTAACGATATAGTAACTTTATCACGACTTGAACACGGACAGTATGATTATCACTTTATCCCTGTAAATATTTATAATATGGTTGAAGAAAGAATTGAGATGTTTGATATAGATATAAAAAATAAAGGTCTTACTGTATCGCTCAACATTAAACCTACAGATACGGTCTATGTTGATGGTGAAACTTTTATCACAGTTATTAACAACCTTATTTCGAATGCTGTTAAATATTCACACGCTAATTCGACTATAATTATCAAGGCATATAACTATGGTGAGAACTATATTATTATGTTTAAAGATAGTGGTGTTGGTATAAATAAAAATGATATCAAAACAGTATTAACAAAATTTCATCGTGGTGAGAATGTTAAGAAAGAGTACCCAGGAACAGGATTAGGTTTATCTATCGTTTCAAGAATTGTTAGAGAGCATAACGGAAGAATTGATATTAAATCTAAAGAGAAAGAGTGGACTGAAGTCAAATTGATATTTAATAAAAATGATATATTGAAACAGAAATAAATAGTT
>CAMQYB010000009.1 GCA_947039055.1 uncultured Deferribacteraceae bacterium | reverse complement strand
ATATGAGAAAAAGTAGAAAGTCATAAAATAAATTATTAGTTGATTTATTAAAGATAGATAAAGCAGAGAAGTGTATATTATTATTCAAGGCATCAAGAAGTCAAAGATTTGATAGCCTTGTGAGCGAACTTATAGATATGAGAAAAAGTAGAAAGTCATAATACTTAGAGGTCTTTAATTATGTTGTATACGTTATTAGTTCCGTTATCGGAATATGTTTCTTTTTTTAATGTTTTCAAATATTTAACATTTAGAACGATGTATGCAACAATTACGGCTCTGCTTATTACGATGTTGATCGGCACTATTGCAACAGAGATGTTGAGACGTTATAAATTTTCAAAGCTAAATAAAGATTGCGAGCCTGATGCTCATAAGAGTAAAGAGGGCACTCCTACGATGGGAGGGTTGATAATAATATTTAGTGTATTTGTGTCAACTGTATTATGGTCTGATTTATCGAACAGATACATTTGGGTGACGTTATTTATCTTTCTACTTTACGGAGTTATAGGTTTTATAGATGATTATAAAAAGACAATTTCAAAAAGACCTAATGGATTATCAGGTAAGATACGTCTTTTATTTGAGTGTATATTTGCAGGCGTTGCGATACTTTTTATAATGTCGATTGATAACGGAGATGTTTCAACAAAGATAGCACTTCCATTTATCAAATCGTTTGTATTTGATATGTCATGGGGCTATGTTATTTTTGGAATTATTGTAATAGTTGGTACAGCGAACGCAGTTAATTTAACGGATGGACTTGATGGTCTTGCAACGATGCCTATAGTTACATCGTTTGTAGCGTACGCTGTATTTGCATATATTGCGGGCAACTTATTTTTCTCAGAGTATCTTCATATTCCATATGTTAGAGGTTCCGGAGAACTGACAGTTTTTTGTGGTGCGATGATCGGTGCTGGTTTAGGTTTTCTATGGTTCAATACTTTCCCTGCGACGATATTTATGGGAGATGTAGGATCTCTATCAATGGGTGGAGCGCTTGGTGTTGTTGCATGTATCGTTAAGCACGAGGTAGTTTTATTAATTGTTGGTGGTGTTTTTGTTTTAGAAACAGTATCGGTTATTTTGCAAGTCGCCTCATTTAAGTTAACAGGAAAAAGAATATTTAATATGGCACCGTTTCATCATCATTTGGAGTTAAAGGGATGGAGCGAGCCTAAGATCATAGTACGTTTATGGATCGTCTCTTTTATTTTAGTCCTAGTTGCATTAAGTACATTAAAGTTAAGATAATTAACTAAAGGGTAAAGATTATGAAAGTTGCAATATTGGGTTATGGAAAAAGTGGACAAGCGGCAGAAAAATTATTAATTAAAAAGGGTATAACAGATATTACTGTTTTTGATGATAATGAAGAGTTAGATTTTTTATCTATATCTGTTTTTGTGAGCCATCATAATTATGATGTAACTGTTGTGAGTCCGGGTATAGATTTTTCAAAATACGGCATTTCTATTGATATGATAAAAAACTGTACAAGTGAGTTAGATTTAGCTTACGGCAGTATGGATAAAAGTAAAAAGATAATAACTGTTACTGGTACAAACGGTAAATCAACTACAACATCGTTAGTGACGCAGATTATAAATTTATTAGGATTAAAGGCTGTTGCGTGTGGCAATATAGGTCTACCTTTTGGAGAGGCTATACTTGATGAAACAGTTGATGTGTTTGTTGTTGAGCTATCATCTTTTCAGATAGATCTGTTAAGTAATTTTAATATCAATTCAGGTGCGATACTCAATTTATCAGCAGATCATCTTGATAGATATGGATCGGTAGATGAGTATTATTTATCTAAATTTAGTATGTTAAATTTTTTATCACAAGTTGCAAAAGTTATAGTGCTTGATGATGAGAATATAAAAAGTAAGTTAGTTGATAAAAGTATAGATTATGTTTATGTTGATAAAAAGTTTGAAAAGTATCCTATTTTAAAAGGTGATATTTTAGATTTTAACGGTTACAAGTTTGATGTAAAATCGTTTAAATTATTCGGTAATCATAATCTTTTAAATCTGTCATTTGCACTACTTTTAGCATCAACAGTTGTTGATATAAAAGGTGATATAACAGAGGTTGTATCTAAACTTACAGGACTGAAACATAGAAGTGAAGTTGTTCATGAATTTAAAGGTGTTACATATATAAATGATTCTAAAGCTACAAATGTTGATTCTGTAATGGTGGCGATTGAGAGTTTAAAAAAACCATCAACATTATTGATAGGTGGCAGAGATAAATTAAGTGATTATAAACCGCTTGCAACTTTAATTAATAAAAATGTTAGTAAAGTATTTTATTTTGGTGAAGCAGGAGATCTTATATCAGATCAGTTATCTCCTTTATTAAAAGATATAGATGGTAGATCATTTTTAACATTGGCAGACGCTGTTAAATATGCAGTAAAAGATGCGGTTGACTCAGAGAGTGTTATTTTATCTCCAGCGTGCAGTAGTTTTGATGAGTTTAAAAACTATACAGTAAGAGGCGATAAGTTTAGAGAGTATGTTCTTAAATATACAGAGGAATTAGATGATTAATTTAAGAGATGTTAAAATTCAAATATTGATTACATCTGCACTGCTGGTTATGATCGGCTTAGCATTTATTTATACAACAGGTTCTGTTCAGAGCGTAAGGCTTGGTAAGAACGAGTTATATTTTTTTGTTAAACAATTTATATCAGTAGGTCTTGGATTTATACTTCTTGTTATGGCGTACAATACTCCTATAAGTGTTTACAGAAAGAATGTTATGTTGATATTTTTTATAACCTTAGTTCTTTTAGTTGCGGTATATTTTATGCCAGCTATTAACGGTGCAAGAAGATGGATTATTCTTCCGATATATTCGTTTCAACCATCAGAGTTAGCAAAATTTACAGCAGTGCTTTATTTAGCACATTACCTAGATAAAAAGACAACAAAGATGATCGATTTTGCTAAAGGTTTTTTGCCTGCAACATTGCTTGTTGGTTTACTTGCTTCATTGATATTATTTGAACCTGATCTTGGAACGACGGTTATTATTGTTACGGTATCGTTCTCTATGCTTTTAGCAGGTGGAGCAAGATTGTTACATATATTTGGAATGGTAGGATTAGTTCTTCCTATCTTAATGTCGATGATGTTATTTGGATATAGAAGGGGACGTATATTAAGTTTCCTAGATCCATGGGAAGATAGATTTGGTGTTGGGTATCAGCTTATTCAATCATTAGCAGCGGTTGGTTCAGGTGGTCCTATCGGTAAAGGAGTTGGTAATTCTACGCAGAAGTTATTTTTTCTACCAGAGGCACACACGGATTTTATTTTTGCAATAATAGCAGAAGAGACAGGAATGATAGGAACATCTATTATCGTCGTACTGATACTATTTTTATTTAGAGTACAGTTAAAAGCAGCGTTCGATCATAAAGATCGTTTTCATAGATTATTGATATTTGGTTTATCGTTAACATTTTTTATGCAAAGCTTTATACATATTTTTGTTGTGCTTGGTTTACTTCCAACAAAAGGAATTACGTTACCGTTTATTTCATACGGAGGATCGGCCATCATCTTTGCACTTTTTTCAATAGGTGTGATACTTAGATCTATTGAAGAGGATGAAGGTAGGAAAGATTAATATGGTTATGGAAATAATATTATGAAAATTGTTTTTGGTGCAGGTGGAACAGGTGGACATTTATATCCAGCGATCGCAGTTGCAGATAAATTTAGAGCTTTAGATATAGAGGTGCTTTTTCTAATATCTAATAATGGTATGGATAAAAATATTTTAGAGAGTGCAGGGTACAGTAATTATATAGAGCAGAAAGTATCAGGTTTTATGGGTAAATCTATGTTCAATAAGATAAGATCAATATTTAGTTTACTCTTATCGGTTAAGGATATTTATAAGTATGTATCTAAGGGTGATAAAGTTATTGTGATGGGTGGATTTGTTTCAGCACCAGTTGCAGTAGTTGCAAAACTTAAAGGTGTAGATTTATATCTTCACGAACAGAATAAAGTTATGGGGCTAGTAAATAGTGTATTTGCAAAGATGTCTAAGAAAGTTTTTCTATCTTTTTTACTATTTAATAAATGTATAAAAAGATCGGTTTTGACAGGTAATCCAGTAAGAGATATTTTCTATACTATTCCTAAAAAGACAGAATATAGTTCGACTATATTGGTGTTTGGTGGATCGCAAGGAAGTAGAATTATAAACAAAACGGTTATAAGTTCGATTGATGAACTTATAAAAACGGATAGAAAAATCATTCATATAACTGGTCGAAAACTTTATGATGAGTGTATCGGTTTATATGGAGATAAAATTGATAAGTATAAAAATAAATTATATATACTATCTTATGCAGACAATATATCCGATTATATATCTGATGCTGATATTATAATATCACGAGCAGGATCAGGTTCGATATTTGAAATAGTTTCATCAAGAAGAATAGGTTTATTTATACCTTTTAAAATGTCTGCAAAAAATCATCAATATCATAATGCGAAAGATGTTGTTGATAAAGGATTAGGATTGATGTTAGAAGAGGATCTGCTTAATGGTGAGAGTTTAAATAAAGCTATCATAGAGATTGAAGGAAATTATAATTCATACATGGATAGAGTAAATAAAGAACAAATTATTCAATCAGCAGATATAATTGTGAGCGAGGTATTGAATTGAAACGTGTATTTGGTACATTAAAAAAAATCCACTTTATAGGGATTGGCGGTATAGGTATGAGTGGTATTGCAGAAGTTCTACACGGTATGGGATTTGAAATTTCAGGCTCAGATATGTCTGAGAATAGTAATACAAAACGATTAGCATTAAAAGGCATGACTATACATAAAGGACACTCTGCATCAAACATAAAAGATGTAGATGTTATAGTTTATACATCAGCGATACCAGAGGATAATATTGAGTATCAAACAGCTAAAGATTCACATATCCCACTTATAAAAAGGGGCGAGATGTTAGCTGAACTTATGCGACTAAAGTATGCAGTTGCGGTTGGTGGTTCTCATGGTAAGACAACAACTACGTCGATGATATCAGAATTAACAAACGATGCAGGGCTTGATCCGACGATATTAATCGGTGGAAGATTGAACTCAATAGATAGCAATGCACTATACGGTAAAAGTAATATAATGATAGCAGAAGCTGATGAAAGTGATAGATCATTTTTAATGTTATATCCATCAGTTGTAGTTATCACAAATATTGATAATGAGCATATGGAGAGTTATCAAGATATAGATGAACTTAAAGTTTGTTTCACAGATTTTGCAAATAAAGTACCGTTCTATGGCGTGGTTATTTTATGTTTAGATGATGCGAACTTAGCAGATATTATTCCGAACGTTACAAAAAGAATGATAACTTATGGACTTAAAACTCAAGCAGATATCCGTGCAGTTGATATTAAGAAAGAGGGTTTTGGAGTAGCATATGATGTTATTCGAGGTGATGATCGTTTAGGCAGAGTTAAGTTGAAATTGCCAGGAGATCATATAATTTTAAATTCATTAGCAGTAATTGCAACGGCTCTTGAAATGGGTATTGATTTTAAAGTTATCAAAAAATCTTTAGGTAAATTTGAAGGTGTTCAACGTAGAATGACTATCAGATATGAGGATGCAGATTTTACAGTTATAGATGATTATGGACATCATCCAACAGAGATATCTACAACGCTTAAAGCGATTAAAGAGGCTTTACCAGAATCGAAAATTGTTATAATTTTTGAGCCACATAGGTATAGTAGAACAGAAGCGTTATTGAGTGATTTTGGTAAATGTTTTATGGATGCAGATGCACTTTATATAACAGATATTTATGCAGCATCAGAGAAACCTATTGAAGGGATAGATGCTCATCGTTTAATTAAAGAGATTAAAAAATACGGATTTAAAGATATATCGTATTTAGAAAAAGTTGGTGATTTTTTCAATTATCTTAAACGAGATAAAGATAAACATACAACGGTTGTAACGTTTGGTGCAGGTGTGATAACTAAGTTTTCGTTAGAATTAAGCGACAAATTAGGATCATTTAAATAATTTATAGAGGAATGTTAGATGGCAGAAAATAAGCTAATAGATAAAAAAGTTGTTATTTTATATGGTGGTTTATCAACCGAGAGGGAAGTTTCTCTTAAAAGTGGAAAAAATATTGCAGATTCACTATCATTATATTACAGTTTTATACGATTAGTAGATGTAAGTCACACAATAGTCACTGACTTGCAAGAGATAAAGCCAGATATATGTGTTATCGCATTGCATGGTACATACGGCGAAGATGGTACATTGCAAGGATTGTTGGAGACACTCAAGATACCTTATACGGGTTCAGGTGTTGCAGCGTCAGCAATATGTTTTGATAAGTTATTAACGAAGATGTTGCTAATCGGATCGGGTATTAATACTCCTAGATTTGTGTTAGCAGAGCGTAATATGGTTGAAGCTCCGTTCTATCCTTGCGTGGTCAAACCGTCACGTCAGGGTTCAAGCGTTGGTGTACATATAGTAGAAGATAATATTGAGTTTATAGAGGCGTTAAAAGATGCTTTTAAATATGACAATAATGTTTTGATAGAAGAATTTATAGTTGGAGATGAGATCACTATCCCTATAATGGGTGAAGAGGTTTTTCCACCAATTTTGATAAAACCAAAGAAAGGTTTTTACGATTATGATAACAAATATTTGGAAGGGATGACGGAGTATCTTTTAGATACTGCATTGTCACAGAATATTTTAGATAAGTTAGATCTGATTGTTTTAGATATATATAAAGTGATCGGTTGTAGATCTATGGCAAGAATAGATTTTATTGTAAGAGCGAGCGAGATATATTGTATAGAAGTAAACACGTTGCCAGGCATGACATCAACAAGTTTAGTACCTAAATCTGTTGCAAAGTCGGGCATCGGTTTTGAAGAGTTATGTTTTAAGATTGCGGACAACGCATCACTTGATAATAAGTAGTAGGAGCGTTCATGAAAAAACTTTTCGCGACATTGCTGATTACAACAGGGATAGGGATATTATCTCTGTCGGTTTATAGTTTGTCTAATTCGTTTAAAAAGGTTGATTTTTTCAAAGTTAAGCACGTAGAGATTGCAGGAATTTTAAATTCTGATAAAGATAAATTAGGGCATTTAGGCAGTACACTTGTTGGCAGAAGTATATTTGATGAAAATCTTTCATCAATGTTAGTAACAGATGATGCTTGGATACAGAAGATTGTTGCATCAAGACTTCTTCCTAACAAAGTTGTAATAACTGTATTTGAGGAGAAAGAACTTTTTAGATATAAAGTATCGAAAAATTGTTACTCATACACAGCCAACGGAAAATCAGTACCGTTTACATGTGATAAAAGTGTAGCTATTAAATCTAATGTATTACTAGATGAAGATAGAGGAAATAAGTTTTATAATATTTTGAGTAAGAATATGTGGTTAGACTCAAAAAAAATAGTTATGGATGAATTTCAGTTTAAGATTTACGAGAAAGGGTATGTGTTTCTAGGTTCGTATGATGAATTAGTTTTTAGTAACAATTATAAACTTTATGAGTCAACAATAAAGAAACGTTACAGATCAGTTGAGTATGTGAATTTATCAATTGATAACAAGGTATATGTTAAGGGAGTAAAGAATGTCTCAACCAAAGGATAATATTTTTGTCGGACTTGATATTGGAACGACTAAGATCTGTACAGTTGTGGCAAGAGAGAACATGGAAAATACTCTTGATATAATAGGTCTTGGATCATCACGCAGTCTTGGAATTCGTAAAGGCGTTGTTGTGAATATTGATTCAACAGTAACTTCTATTAATGAAGCGATCACGATGGCAGAACGCATGAGTGGTGTTGCTATAAAATCTGTTTGTGCAGGAATTTCAGGTGGACATATAGAGAGTTTTAATTCACGTGGAGTAGTTGCCGTAAAGAATGGTGAAGTCGGTAAACAGGATATTGCGAGAGTTTTAGAATCAGCATCGGCTGTGAATATTCCAGTAGGTTATGATGTGTTAGATGTAATACCTCAGCAGTTTACATTAGATGGGCAATCAGAGATAAAAGATCCGATGGGTATGAGTGGTGTTAGATTAGAAGTTGATGTTCATATAGTTACAGGTGCTATAACATCGGCAACAAATATAACTAAATCTTGTTCAAAAGCTGGTATCGGTGTTGAACATATTTATTTAGAGCAGATAGCGTCAAGTGAGGCTGTATTAACAGATGATGAAAGAGAGATAGGCGTTTGCTTAATAGATGGTGGTGGAGGCACTACCGATATGGCTGTATTTAATAAGGGCGAAGTATGTCATACAGCAGCCTTACAAATAGGAGGTAATAATTTTACGAGAGATTTAACAGCAGGATTAGCTACATCAGAAGTAGAGGCGGAAAAGTTAAAAGTAACAAGTGGTTGTGTGATGATGGATATAGTAGATCCTTCGGAGACGATTTCAGTTCCGTCAGTCGGGGGTAGACCTCCAAGATCTGTTAGCAAGGCGGTTATATCTCAGATTTTACAGATGCGTTGTGAAGAAATATTTGAACTATTTTTAGGGGAATTACAGAAGAAAAAGTTGTTAAAAACTTTGGGAGCTGGGATAGTTATTACAGGTGGAATGGCAAATTTTGAAGGTATTGAAGAGTTAGCAACAAAGATATTTGGAATAAATGTTCGCATAGGTAAACCTTTAGATATTGCAGGATTAGTCGATCAAGTAGAAGATCCGATTTATTCTACAGCAGTTGGTTTAGCGAAACTACATTCTAAATATGGTCACTCAAAAAATATGATATCACAAAGTAGCGAAGAGGGCGTATTTGGTAATATTTACGGCAAGATGAGAGATTGGTTAAAAGAATTTTTCTAAAGTACAGTTAAAGTAATATTATTGATTTAGTAGTTATGGTAGAAGTGGCATGTCGGAGGATTAAATTATGGACGATTTTAAATTTATTGATGAAACTATTACATACAAAAAGGGCGCAGCAATAAAGGTTGTAGGAGTAGGTGGTGCAGGCGGAAACGCTGTTGCAAATATGATTAATGCAGATATACCTAATGTTGATTTTATAGTTGTCAACACAGATATTCAAGCATTAGATATGAGTAAGGCGAAGACGAAAGTTCTTCTTGGTAAATCAGGGTTAGGTGCGGGCGGTAATCCTGAGGTTGCTAGAAATTATGCGTTAGATTCTATTGATGAGATACGTTCAATATTAAAAGATTCAGATCTAATATTTATAACGTGTGGACTTGGTGGTGGAACTGGTACGGGAGCGTCTCCAGTAATTGCAGCAGAAGCTAAATCAGCTGGTGCATTAACGGTTGCGATTGTATATACTCCTCCAGCGTTTTTAGCAAGAAGAAAGAGTGAACTTGCAAAAGCAGGACTTGATGATCTTGTTAAATATGTTGACTCATATATAGTTGTATCAAACGAAGGTATGCAAGATGTTGGTCATAAGCTTACGCATAATGAAGCGTTACGAATTGCTGATGATGTTTTAAGACAGAGTGTGCAAGGTATATCAGATATGGTTAGTAATCCTGGACATATCAATATAGATTTTGCAGATGTCAGAACAGCGTTAAGTGAAAAAGGTAAATCAGTTATGGGAATAGGCACTGCAAGTGGCGAAAACAGAGCTAAGCAAGCGTTTGAAAACACATTGAAATCACCGTTATTATTAGACACATGTATCAAAGGTGCATACGCTGTTATGTTAAATATCACAGCTAATATGGACGACTTGATGAACGATGAAGTTGTTGAAATACAGAACTTAGCATACGAACAAGCAGGCGATGATGCGTTAATATTTGATGGTATTAAATATGATGATAGAACTGATGGATCTATATCTGTTACATTAGTTGCAACAGGTATTAATGCTCAAAAAGTTATCAAACTTGATAGAAGCAAACTTGTTGAAAAACAGATTGATGTTGAAGAAATTTTAAATCGTACAAGAGATTTTAGTAAAGAAGATGCACGTATAAATTCACTTGATGATGTAAACGATAATGAAGATTTATTCACTGTTCCAACATATTTAAGGAAACAAGCTGATTAATATTATATGAATATATTTTATTAATCAATGTCCTGTTTAGGCAGGCTGATTAATTATGTATGAGTATATTTCATCAATTAATGTTAGAGGGACATAGGCTAATTAATTTTATATGAATGTATTGCATATTATTAATGTTCGGTGGTACAATGCTACGGCGTGGTACGCACTTTCATTAGCAGATGTATCAAATAAGAATGGCGAAACCCATTTCATATTATCCATACCTAACGCACCTGTTTTATACGAAGCAGAGAAACGTGGTATAGCTAATTATGCATTTGATTTTAATAGTAGTAATCCGTTCAAAATATTAAAAGCTATAATATCATTTGAGAAATTTCTAAAGACAAATGATGTTGATATCATAATCGCTCACAGGGGAGAATTCTTCTGGTATCTTTGTTTAAGGCGATTATTTATTCGTAAAAATAACGTCTTGATTAGAGTTAGAGGTGATGATCGTCCTCCCACATCTGACTTTATATCTAAATATTTTTACAAGAAATTAACTAACATTATAATTGTCACAGCCTCAATCATCAGAAAAAACTTCATAGATAATCTAAACTTAAACCCCGACAAAGTAGTTGTTATTCACGGCGGAGTTGATCGAAATATTTTTTATCCAGATATAAATAAAAGAGTTACTATTCGCAAAGAGTTTGGCTATACAGAAGATGATTGTGTGGTGTCAGTCATCGGTAGATTTGATCCTGTTAAAGGGCACTCAATTTTTTTTAAAGCTATGGGTATGTTATATAAAGTTGATAAAAAATTGAAACTTCTGCTTGTTGGATTTCCTGAAAATATTTCTAATGATGATATTATGGATATGGCAAAAGAGAACGGTGTTGATAAGATAACTACGATAACTGGTAGAAGGGACGATATTCCTTCTATTATAAATGCGATAGATATAGGTGTTGTATCATCTATTAATAGCGAGAAGATTGCACGAGTAGCATTTGAAATTATAGCTACAGAGAAACGTATTATGAGTAGTAATATCGGAGTGTTACCAGATATTATACCAGCTGAAAATATATATAAATTTGATGATCCAGAGGATTTATTTAATAAGATTTTAAAGTGTATGAAGGTTGATAAAATATATTCATACGATGAGTTTTACAGTCAGTATAAAGCTGTTGTAGATAAGGTAATAAGTTTATAATAAATTTCACTTGACCATTGTGTATAATATATTATAGGATTGATAAGTTAATTAATTAGTTTTGAGAAGTAGATAGATAAAAAATACAGTTACAAATACGGAGGGTATGATGAGTTGCAAAGTTGGAATTAACGGTTTTGGACGTATAGGACGTTCAGTTTTTAGAGCAGTGTTAGCTGATAAAAATTTGGATATTGATTTTGTTTCGATCAATGATTTAACAAGTCCACAAACGATAGCACATCTGCTAAAATATGATTCAGTACACGGAACATTGCCTAATGATATTACAGCAGGCGAAGGATATATATCAGTTGATGGTAAAAAAATTCAGATAACTGCAGAGAGAGATCCAGCGAACCTTCCATGGAAAAGTGTTGGAGCTGAAATTGTTTTAGAGTCAACAGGTCTATTCACTAAGAGAGCTGATGCTGAGAAACATATTAATGCAGGTGCAAAAAAAGTTATTATATCTGCTCCAGCGACAGATGAAGATATCACTGTTGTTTTAGGTGTAAACTTTAATAAATATGATAAGAGCAAACATAATATTATTTCTAATGCATCTTGTACAACAAACTGTTTAGCACCTGTTGCTAAGATATTGAATGACAAGTTTGTGATCGAGCATGGATTAATGACAACTGTTCATTCATACACAAACGATCAAAATATTTTAGATTTACCACATAGCGATATTCGTAGAGCACGTGCTGCTGCAATGAGTGCGATCCCTACATCAACTGGTGCTGCAAAAGCAGTTGGACTTGTTTTACCAGAACTTAAAGGTAAGTTAGATGGGTTTGCTGTAAGAATTCCTACACCTAATGTTTCGTTAGTGGATCTAGTTTGTAGAGTAGGTAAAAATGTTACAGTTGCAGATATTAATGGTGCGATTAAAGCTGCTGCTAATCAAGGTGATCTAAAAGGTGTTCTTCTTTATACTGAAGAAGAGTTAGTTTCAATAGATTATAACGGTTGCAACTTTTCATCGGTATTTGATGCAAAATTGACAAAAGTTATGGATGAGAGAATGGTTAAAATCATTGCTTGGTATGATAATGAAACTGGATACTCAACTAGAACTGCTGAACTTATGACAAAAGTTTTATAAGTTTAAATTGTAAGTTATTAGTATAGATTTTTTGAGAAATTATCGATCAATTTAGAATTAGTCGATCGGCTTGATTTTTTAAAATATTAAAATGTTATAAATAAATACTCGTCTTTTTTTTAAAAGTTTAAGTACATATAAACTTTGATTAAGGGGCGAGTTTTTTACGTTTAAAATTATTATATCAGTTGTTTTGCTAATAAAACTCTTATTATTTAGGCGATCTTTACTTAGAAAAATTATGGATGGAGTGTATAAACTAATTATACAATATCTAATATCCGATATGTTATGAATATTAGATTATCATGCTACTAATTAATTTAATAAGCTGATAAAGATAAAATATATTAATAAGAAATTAAGATACCTTGTTTTAAATGGTATAGATGATTTAGATAGCAACTTACTATATATCAATATTTTGAGAACAACGTAATTTATTGATAAATAAGTGATGTTTGTTACTTGTTTTAACAATGAGTGAAAGATAATCACTTTGAACTAATTAGATGTAGTTTGATCGTATAATGTAGTTAAATAGGTTTTGTAAGCATAACATAACTATAATAGGTGGAGTGAGATAAAATAAACATATCATACCTTTTATAGGTTTAGGTGTGTTTTAAAGCATATAATTTGTTTATAAATCAAATACTAATTTTGAAATACCCATTATTAATATTGATTATATTGACATTGCGAAATATAACAAAATCACGTAATGGTATATCACGATGATTATATAATTAATTAGAAGTTTCATTAATTTGTATTCAATTTCTAGGAGATAATAAATGAAGTTTTCGTTAAAAATGGGTTTTGCTGGCAAAATCTCTCTCATGGTTTCTATTTTAGTCATGTTCGCATTATTGATAGTAGCGGTTGTCACTCTTCAGAAAGTAAAGTCGGTATCAGTAGACGAACGTTCTGAGTATATTCAAGTATACACAAAGTGGCTTGCAGGCGATTTGTCAGAAATAGTAGCGAGTAGTATTTCATCAGCCTACGGTGTTAGAGATTTAACATCAAGATCTCTATCTATCGGCAAACCCTCAAGAATGCCTGTTACAAAATTATTGATGGATGAAGCGGTTACAGCTGATAACATCATTGACAGTATCGGACATAAATTAGAAGATATCTATTATGTGAAAGGGTCGTATGAAGGAATGCCTGGCGATTTTTATTACGGTAGTGATGGTAGGCTTCAAATATTTACAAAGCGAGATGCAGGATCATTTAAAGATATCAAAGAATCAGAAAGAGTTGCTGTTGGTAACTATGCAATATCAAAAAGCACTTTAATGGATGTTGTAAGTGATATTTTTACTACTCAGCGAAATGGAAAACCTGTACTTACAGCAAGATTTACGACACCTGTAATTATTAATAAAAATAAATTTGGTGGTGTTGTTGATATAGATTTTGATGTATCAAAAATGAGCACAATATTAGAAAAGAGTAAAGTCGTTGAAGGAGAATTTTCTTTTTTAGTAAGTCAGACAGGACAGTTGATTATTTATCCAGATACTAACAAGGTTGGATCATCAGTAACAGATTTAGATTTAAAAGATGCAGCAAAGATTAAAGATGCGATAGTGAATGATAGATCATTTGTTATAGAAACAACATTAAACGGCGAGTCAGTATTTGTAGCTGTTGCACCTGTAAGGTTTGGTAATAGTCCACGAGCTTGGTCAGTTGGTACGGTTGTTCCGTCGAGTGTTGTTTTTGCAGCATCGAACTCTATTAGAAATTTAATAATTATTGTATCTTTGATAGTTCTTTTAATTGTTGTTGTTGCGATATTTTATTTCTCAAAAACAATGTCTAAAGGTATAATTGTTATACAAAATGGATTAGTAGATTTCTTTGAGTTTTTAAATCATAGTAAGCAAGATATAGAGCTAATAAAATTTAGTTCAAATGATGAAATAGGTCTTATGGCGAAGGCTATAAATGAAAATATAGGACAGATTAAAGAGTCACTTGAACAAGATGCAAAACTTGTAGAGGATGCACTTGTTATCGTAGAAGAGGCTAAAGTTGGTAAATTTATAAGTCAAATAGGATCTTCTACAAACAATCCTCAACTCTTAAAATTGCGTGATGTTTTAAATAATATGGTAGACACTTTATCAACTGTAATTGGACCAGATCTTGAACGTTCGAAAGTTGTTTTAACAGAGTATATAGAGCATAACTTTACAACAAAAATTGAAAATCCTCAAGGTATGGAAGTAATGCTAAACTTGTTGGGAGAAAGAATGCGTGACATGCTTAATACAAGTCAAGATTTTGCTAATATATTAAATTCTCATGCAGACGAGTTGAAAGTGACGATCACTGCTTTATCAGACTCATCACAAGAGCAAGCAACTGCACTGAATGGAACAACAGAAGATATTAATGTAATTACAGGATCGATGGGTGAGATAAACGAGCAAACTATTGTTGCGATGGAAGCTAGTAAATCTATTACTAACTTAACTAAGGTTATAAGTGAGATTGCAAATCAAACGAACCTACTTGCACTTAACGCTGCGATTGAGGCGGCAAGAGCTGGCGAACAGGGAAGAGGGTTTGCTGTTGTTGCTGATGAGGTTAGAAAGCTTGCTGAGAACACTCAAGATAGTTTAGTCTCAATTAAAGAAAGTTCAGATGAACTTGTGTCTATTATAACTGGCGTTTCAGAGGGTGTATCTACTCAAACTGACGGCATTAAAGGTATTAATACGCTTGTATCAGAGATAAATGAATCAACACAAAGCAATGCAGATAAAGCAAATAATGCGAATGATGTTGTTTCTAAAATTGAAGAGATCGCTAAGAAAATTCTTGATGATGTTGGTAGTAAGAAATTCTAATAGTAGTTTAATATTGTTAATTGTTTTTAATGGTTTACTATTGTTAATAAATTAGTATGATTAATTATTTATTATAATTATATATGTAGAGGAAGCTAATTACTTCCTCTTTTTTTATCATTCAACATATTGAGATTAATAATTGAGTGTGTTATAGTCAACTGATAAAAATTAATATGATAAGTGAAGTCATATTATGACGGATTTTAAACCTTGCATGTAGGTTTTTTTTGAAAAGTATTATAATGTAATAACAGCTGACTTTGCTAATGCTGTTCAGAGTTGTAATTGCATGAGATCATTAAGAGTTTGAAAAAGGAGTTTTATATGTATGATACATTAATCAAAAACGTACGAGTTGTTGATCCGATTAACAGTATAGATAAAGTTACTGACCTAGCAATTGTTGATGGAAAAATAGCATTGATAGAGGATAATATTCCACTCTCTAAAAGTAGAGAGGTTTACGATTTTACTGGTAAGATTTTGATCTCAGGATTAATAGATACGCATGTTCATTTAGGTTCTATGTGGGGAAGCCATTATGGACAGTTTATGCTTGCTAAGGCTGGGGTTACGACTTGTTTAGATTTAGCAGGACCTATGGATGATATAATCGGTTCAATAAAAGATTACGGTGCAGGGCTTAATATTGCATCACTACAATACGCATCACCACCATATACTTTTGCAACATCAAATCCTAGTAAGTTAGAGATTGAAACATTGATTGATGAGTCGTTATCTAAAGGTTCGCTTGGTGTAAAATTGTTAGGTGGACATTATCCCCTTCTTCCATCAGTATCAGAAACTTTAATCAATACAGCGACAGATAAAGGAGCGTATGTTGCATGGCATGCAGGCTCAACTGCGACTGGTTCAAATATAAACGGTATGATTGAAGCTGTAGAGATTACAGGTAAAAACTTTTTACACTTGCCTCATATAAATAGTTACTGTAGAGGTGCTATTCACTCAGAAATGGAAGAGGTAAAAATCGCAATTGATCTATTAAAGAGTAATAGAAATATTTATAGCGAGTCGTATATCTCACCTATGAACGGAACACGTTTAACTTGTGAGAACGATATACCGATTAGTCATGTAACTCAGAACTGTCTAAGACGGTTTGGATATGACGCTACTGCTGATGGTATAAAGAGAGCGTTCTTAGAGCGTAGAGTTAATGCCGTTGTTGAAGTCGGTAATGAGAGTGTTTTACTGACAGGCGAAGAGGGGCTTGGTGCGTGGATGGAAGTGGGTAGTAATATCGGTGGAAGTTTTGCAGTGAACCCACCGCTTGCACGAATGGCGTTAGTATCGGCTAAAGATGATAACGATAGATTTATTGTCGATGCGATATCAACAGATGGTGGTTGTATCCCGAGAAATGTTTTAGTGTCAAAAGGAGTTCCTCTTGTTAAGCTAGATATATTATCGTTGAACGAGTATATAATTAAAGCTAGTTACAATCCGTCAAGATTGTTAAGGTTAGAGAATAAGGGACATCTATCAATCGGAGCAGACGCTGATATCACGATTATAGATTATAGTTTAGATAAAGCAGTTGCATCATTTGTTGATGGCAAGTTGATTATGTATGAGGGGTTAGTTGTTGGTCGTGGTGCAAATATTATATGTACGGCAAAGGGCGAGAAATCTATTAAAGCTGAAGGGCTTAAATCTATTATAGTTGAACCGAGTTTAAAACCGTTGACGATGTGGAACGGTAGATAAGTGCGAGTTATACCTTATGATAAATATTGTTGTTATTGTGTAGAAGAAATATTGTTCTCTTCATAATGTAACCTTATATTATAAAGTCGATATATTGATTAATTTTCATATAGAGAGTATAATATAGTGTGTTTTATTAATAAAACATAACGGGAGAATTATATGAGTAAATGTCATTTTTTTAAATATAACGATGAAAAAGTAGTAGAGAATAGTGAATTAGATTTTGGTTGGAGAAATCCGATATCAGATCTGGAAAACGGTATCAGACATGTAATCACAGGAAACATTAATTACATCAAAGATAAAGATGGTAATAACGATATGGTAAAAGCTGGCGATACTGTTTATCTCTACTGCGGTGGAACTAAAAGAACTGGTGCTGGTCGTAACGGTATATACGGAAGAGGAGTGATAGTAGATATTTTAACCTCTGACAAAATTGAGTATGATAATAAAGACGGTAAATTAAAATTTGCACTTATTAAATTAAATACAAATTTAGGTGCTGATAAAAAACCGTTACTAAGCTATAAAGATGGTGTTGCTTATTTAGAAGATATTGTTAAATCTAAATCAGGATTAAATAACTTTGGACATTATATATTAACTGATGATGAAGTTAAATCAATTGAAGATGGTATCGCAAAAACGAGTGCTGGTAAATAATATTATTGTAAAACTTTTGACTGCTAATATAGATTAACTATGTTAGCAGTTTTTTGTATCTAGCTATAATATCTATTTATAAAACATAAATATTTGTAGTATTGATTAATATATTTTTCTATAGTTATTAAATTATAAATTCATCAACAAGTTTTTGTAGTTGCATAAAAAACTGTCCGACATGATATCCGTCACATACTGCATGATTTACTTGTGTTGTTACAGGTAGCAATAGCTCCCCATTTGTATCTTTATATTTTCCCCATGTAATAATCGGTGCGTAGAAATTATCACAGTACGGCACATTAATATTCATCGCTGTATAGTTTACCCACGGCGTGCAAGATACAGGAAATGAGTTGGCTGGTGCGTCGATAACTTTAAACCCTTTCACATCTTTATACTTCTCCATATCAGTTGTGATATCGTTATAAAACTTTTTGAAATCTGTTTGAAATTTAGTATATGCACATGAGAAAGTTTTATCATCATCATGAAATATTATATATGACGGTGAAACTTCATCGTAATATCCTAACTCATTACTTTCATTTACACCCATTTTAAACTCATTAATTCTGTTTACTATATTTGTTACCATGTAGATAAATACGGGGTAAAATCTCAACTTATTATCTTTAATCTGCTCTACAAGTTTTGAGATTTCAACGGTAGCAGTTGAGCTGTAAGTACAGTGATCTTTATATGCGTAATGAGCGTAATGTTCTTTTCTCTCATAAGTTTCTATATCTATAATATTAAATTTCATAATAGTTTCCCTTTATTTATAGTATCTAAAATTTTTAATAATTGACTGTTAATTAATTGTAACATAGTAAGCTTGCAATTTCAATTATAGTAGTGATCTCATTAATCAATAGTTAGCTGGAGTTATATTGATTATAGATACTTGATAAATATCTCTATATAGTGCATAATAAAAAAAGTGTAGTTAATTATGAATGGAGATATTGTTATGAGTAAATTTCATTTTTTAAAATACAACGATGAAGAAGTTATTGTAAATAGCGAAAGTGATGCAGGTTGTAGAAATCCGATTATAGGTATAGAAAACGGAGTTAAACACGTGATAACAGGTAACATTAATCATGTTGTAAGCGATGGTCGTGAGATTGAAATTGGAGATGTAGTTTATTTTTACTGTTATGGCGATAAGAGAACTGCTGCTGGACGTAACGGTATTTATGGAAGAGGGTTGGTGTTAGATATTTTGACTGCTAGCAAGCTTGATAACGAAGATGGTAACGGCAAGTTAGCGTTTGCACTTGTTAGATTAGATGCAGATATAGATATAAATAAAAAACCTCTACTAAGTTATGATGATGGTATCGATTATTTACATTACATCGTTACGACTAAATCTGATGAACATAATTTTGGACACTGTATACTTGAAGAACAAGAAGTTGATTTGATCGAAAAGGGGATCGCTGAAAGTCACCCTAATATTAATAAATAAATTTAGTTTTAAAATTATAATACAGGTATGATTAACTTCATATCTGCATTATAATTAAATTATCTTTCTGCTGGTATAACAAAATCTATTCGCCTATAATTTTTATAAGTACACGTTTCTCTCTTTTACCGTCAAACTCAAAATAGAATATCTGTTCCCAAGTACCAAAATCAAGTTTGCCTTCTGTTATTGCAACAACGGTTTCACGACCCATGATTGTTCTTTTAAGATGAGCATCAGCGTTATCTTCATATCCATTATGTTTGTATTGATCGTACGGTTTTTCAGGTGCTAATTTTTCTAGCCATACTTCATAATCATTATGCAACCCAGACTCATTATCATTTATAAAAACTGACGCAGTAATATTCATAGCATTAATTAAAACTAAACCTTCTTTTATGGAACTATCATCTATCGCCTGTTGAACATCAGTTGATATATTCGCTAATCCACGTCTTGTTGGAATTTTAAAGAACAGTTCTTTACGATAACTTTTCATAACAATATCCTCATCACTTTTTAATGATTATAAAATTAATAGATAAAATTGTAAAGATATTC
>CAMQYB010000008.1 GCA_947039055.1 uncultured Deferribacteraceae bacterium | reverse complement strand
AAAAACATTGTGAACATCTATCTTTAAAAGTTATGATTGTGGCGGTAGTCGTGGCTTAAAGTCGTTGTCGTTTGTATCAAAGTTGGCAGTCTAGTCGTGGCTTGAAGTCGTTGTCGTTTGTATGAAAGTTGGCAGTCTAGTCGTGGCTTGAAGTCGTCGTCGTTTATATCAAAGTTGGACAGTCTATTCGTGGCTTGAAGTAGTCGTTTGTATCAAAGTTGGGCAGTCTATTCATGGCTTAAAGTAGTGTTAGTACGTTTATATCAAATAAATCTTTAATCTGTATATTTTAATTTGACCGTTTAGTAGTTTTAAGTCAGTATAGATATCTTTACATCAATAGCATCACTTTTATCTACTCCATTGCATACCACTATCACTTATTTTCTCTATTAAAATATGTAATTTTGATTGATCTTAAAATCAGTATAAGCATAAACATCACTATAAAATAATCGCCAGTTGAACCGATCGTACAGCCAAAATATGCAGCAATATCAGATTTCATTTCAGGTTCATTTATACTGTTATTACCGTATGCATCAGCAAATTCAGTTTGAGCCTCATCAAAAGTTACTCCTCTTCCAGCGAGTGTTACACGCTTAACCGTTCTTGTGTTATCTAAGTCAATTATATTAAAAGCATTACTATAATCCATATAATCAGTAGGCATAAAAACTAATGCAAGATTACAACTTTCACCTTGTTGAAGTGTATTTACAGAGTCGCAACTTGTATTTTCTTTATTAAGCGAAAAGATTTCATTATCAGTAAATGTATGAGTAAACATCAAACTTCCACCTCCATCATTTCTAATATTAACTTTAATTAAGTTAGATATCTTTGAGGTTTCAGTATTATTAAATGTAACATTATTTCTATGCACGACTAATTTTGCAGGAGATGTATCGTTAAATATAGTTTTATCAACTACAGCGTTATATCTAACAATATTTACATTACTATCATTTTTATTAGGGTACGATAGCACCGCATATTCAGGCACAAGCCCACGTCCGCCGTATGCGAACCCTCTATGGAACTGTACAAATGGAGTATAGATTGAGTTTTTTATACCTCTAATTCTATAATATCTATACGTGTATCTAGTAGCGTTATTAACTTTATCTAGGTATTGATTAACTCCAGCTGGCACTCTATCAAGTAATTTAAAATCATCAGAATGATTAGATTTAGCCCATATTTCAGTTTGAGCAGATTCATCTATATTCCAACTTAATCTAACTGAGGCGTTAGTTTTATCAATTTTATCAACGATAAAATTAGATGGTGCAGGGTAGAGAGCATTTGTGTTAAATGTTAATAATTTATTTAGATCAAGAACACCGTTCGCCATAGAGAATAGTTCTTGATCGTTAGATGTTGCAACGTTAGCAGAGTTCACAATAATCTGTTCAACTTGAGCAGGTGTAAGATAAGGTTTTAGAGATAGAAGTAAAGCAACCGATCCAGCAACAATCGGTGTCGCCATAGAAGTTCCAGATTTAAAATTGTATGAATTAGAGTTATTTGATAAATCAGTATCGATGACGGTACTAATAAGACCGCTTCCTGGTGCAAAAATATGTACAGATGTTTTGCCGAATGATGAGGCATCAGAACCATCAGCACTCCATACAGATCTTTTAGGATCGCTGTTAGATGCACCAACTGATATCAATCCTCTTAATGGGTATGCAGCAGGGTATGATGGTTGCCAGTCGGTATTACTATTATTATTTCCAGCAGCTGCGATTATAACAATTCCGTGATCTATCGCTTTTTTTACAGCATCATATTCAGCCTCTGATGCGTTATTTAGATCGCCACCTAATGAGGCATTTATAACTCTAACATCTCTATATATAGCGTAATCTATAGCTTGTATAATTTTAGATATATTACCAACACCACGACTATCTAAGGCTTTAGTAGAGAGAAGTTGTACACTCCAAGCAACTCCAGTTGATCCAACGCCGTTATCACCTTCAGCACCGATCAAGCCACCGACATGAGTTCCATGTCCATTATCATCAGCACCGATATTTTTGCCTGTTGTTTGATTGATAGTGTTTGATCCGTTATTGTATATATTAAACCTAAGATCTTCATGTCTCAAATCAAGTCCAGTATCCATAACCGCAACGATGATATCAGGAGCAGATGAGATTATATCCCATGCTTCTTCAGCATTGATACCACTGTTGTCTTTAAACTGATAATTCATAATAGAATTATTAAATCTATAGTAATAATCATTAGGCAGAGTGTCCATTGTTCGAACAACATAGTCAGGGTGTATATACTCAACTTGATCGTTCGATTTTAATAGATTAATCGTTTTATCAGCATTTTCAACATTTATAAGAAACGTATTATCGGTTAGATAAGTAGGCGTAGCGATTGTATCGGTTGAGAGAAGTTCGCTACTAATCTCTAAGATAGATGCCATCGCTGCTACGCCGTTTTTATACTTTACGATTAGTTGTTCACCATTATTTTTGGTGTATGCATTTTCAATTATTAGTACATTTATAGTTAATATTATCAGCAGAGTAGTTGCTGTTATTTTCTTCATAAAACACCTTGTTATAACCTAGCTAACTGTTAGATTAGCTTGGAGCATCGACGTAATTAAATTAAAACTCACTACGTTAATTACGAATTTAATTAAGATGATTTTATGAAGTTGTTTAAGTAAGAGAAAGGTTTTAGCTATAATTAGATATGAGATATTTTTACTGGATAAGGCGATTATGTGCCTTACCTCTATAAAGTGTATTATTAATTTAAGGATAATAGTAATTAATTATCCACGCTATATAATTTAATCAAAAATTATATAATTAAAGTCCACCAGCCAAATATACTACATTCCTTTTAAACCTAAACTTACTAAACAAATCTATATTAATTTACTATCCAGATATAATGTTTAATTGCAATTTTCACATATATACTAGATATTAAAACCTAATCACCGTAACTAATAATTGGATGATAGATCATTTTTATATATCAACAATAAAAAAAATATGGTAAATAAGATTTTGATATTAGTTAATAGATAGATAAGGTGGTAGATAGAAATGTTTTCTTTTAAGTTAGATAAAGAGGATAAAAATAGTTCAGCTAGAGCTGGCACAATAACGACTCCACACGGAGAAATCCATACTCCGATGTTTATGCCAGTTGGAACTGTAGGATCGGTTAAAGGTATAGCACCTGATGATCTAAATGCAGTTGGTGCAGAGATAATTTTAGGTAACACATATCACCTTCATCTACGTCCAGGCGAAGATACAGTTGCGTCATTTGGAGGACTAGCTAAATTTAATTCATGGAATAAACCAACTCTAACAGATAGTGGTGGGTTTCAAGTCTTTTCACTTGCAAAACTTAATTCTATAAAAGAAGAGGGTGTAGCGTTTAGATCACACCTTGATGGCAGTAAACTATTTTTATCTCCAGAAACGTCGATCGGTATACAAGAGAAGATCGGTGCAGATATAATGATGGCATTTGATGAATGTCCACCATATCCATCAGAGCATAGCTATATGAAAAGTTCGGTTGAGCGAACAACAAGATGGGCTAAACGATGTTTGGATGCAAAAACTAGAGACGATCAAGCGTTGTTTGGAATAGTCCAAGGTGGTATATATGATGATCTGCGTAAGCAGTCGGCATCTGATTTATTATCTATGGATTTCAACGGTTACGCAGTAGGTGGTGTTGCAGTTGGAGAACCAGTTGAGGAGATATATAGACAAACAGAGTTCACAGCAGGATTGTTACCTAAAGATAAACCTAGATATTTGATGGGGGTAGGCACGCCTGAGAATATTATTAATTGTATCTCACTAGGTATAGATATGTTCGATTGTGTAATGCCAACAAGAAACGCAAGAAACGGAATGTTATTCACATCAAACGGAAGGGTTAATATAAAGCGATCAGAGTTTAAATTGTCAGATGATAAGATTGATGATGAGTGTGATTGTTACACTTGTAGAACATTTAGTAGAGGGTATTTGAGACATCTTTTTGCAGCAAAAGAGATCTTATCATATAGGTTAAATAGTATCCATAATTTGCACTATTACATTTCTCTTGTAAAAAAATTAAGACATGCTATACTAAGTGGCGATTTTATTAATCTAAAACGCGAGATTTTAGCTAAGTATAATAACAAATAGCGAGGTATAGATATTATGTTTTTTGATACAGTGGCGTATGCCCAAGAGGCAGTTCCGGCGGCTTCAAAAGCTAGCTTATTCAGTTCGTTTCTTCCTTTGATACTAATATTTTTTGTATTTTATTTTTTCATCATCAGACCTCAACAGAAGAGACAGAAAACTTTAGTTGCAATGATTGATGCATTAAAAGCAGGCGATGAAGTTTTAACAACATCTGGTATTTATGGAACGATTTCATCAATAGTAGATACAAACACATTTTTATTAGAGATAGCACCTAACGTAAAAGTTAAGATGGCAAAAGGAAGTATCGGTTCTAAAGTTAATCAAGATATTGGTACAGGCGATCAATCTACTATAGCTACACCTAAAAGCTCTAAAGAGAAAGATAAACCTTCATCAGTAATCTCAAAAAAAAGCAGTAAGTTGTAGGCGATTATGAACCTTAAATTTCGTTGGATGCTAATAATATTAGTCGTAGTTGTTTCGATAGTTGCTATATACCCGATATCTGACAAGATAAAGTTAGGACTTGATCTTCAAGGTGGTATGCATGTAGTTTTAGGTGTAGATACTGAAAAAGCGTTAGAAGCAAGAGTAGAACTTATAACAAGACAGCTTCGTTCAGAGTTTAAAGATGAGGCGATCGGTTTCACTTATGTTCAAAAAAGTGGAGAAGATGGGATTGCAGTATCATTAGATAACGGTGCAGATAGAGATAAGACAGAAGAGTTTATGGATTTAAACTATCCATTTTTCACAGATGTATCATTTAATGAAACGGGCAATGTGTTAACGTTTAAAATGAGTACAGATGAGATTAAGCAGATCAAACTTTTAGCAGTTGATCAGTCAATTGAGGTTGTTAGAAACAGAATTGATCAGTTTGGTGTATCAGAACCATTAATTCAACGTCAAGGCGATAACAATATATTAGTTCAACTTCCAGGTATAACTGATGCTGATAGAGCGATTAATCTTATCGGTCAAACAGCACAACTTAGATTTCATTTAGTTAACGATCAGATTGATCCAACTAATGTAGAAATTTCAGATCTTGGTTTTGATGATGTTATAATGTATTCAAAAAACTTAGAGAAAGGAACTGGTAAAGTATTATCAACAGAACCTTATGTTATAAAAAGTGATGCAGTATTAACTGGTGATTATCTTATTGATGCTGAAGTTAGAATATCTCCACAATTTAACACTCCTTATGTATGGATTAAATTTAATCCATCAGGATCAAAATTGTTTGAAGAGATTACAGGCAGTAATGTTGGTAAACGATTAGCTATTGTTTTAGATGACAATATCTATTCAGCACCTAACTTAAAAGAGAAGATAGCAGGTGGAGAGGCGAGTATAGATGGTTACTTTACCTTAGAAACAGCAAGGGATTTAGCGATTGTACTTCGTGCAGGATCACTACCAGCTCCAGTTACGATATTAGAGAACAGAACGGTTGGTCCGTCACTTGGTGCAGACTCAATAGAAGCAGGTTTAATAGCTTGTTTTATCGGATTAATCGCAGTAATGCTTTTTGTTGGTATATATTATAGATGGTCAGGCGTTGTTGCAAATACAGCGTTACTACTTAATCTACTAATATTATTAGGTGTGCTTGCGTTATTTGGAGCAACATTAACTCTTCCAGGAATAGCAGGAATTGTATTAACATTAGGATTAGCAGTTGATGCGAACGTTCTTATATTTGAAAGAATACGAGAAGAGATGCGACAAGGCAGAACGGCACTTAACGCATTAGAGATCGGATATGAGAAAGCGTTTTGGACGATTGTTGATGCGAATGTAACATCATTAATAGCAGCGATTGTTCTGTTTCAATTTGGAACAGGTCCAGTTAAAGGTTTTGCTATTACATTGACAGTTGGTTTATTAGCGTCGATGTTCACAGCGATATTTGTAACAAGAACAATTCTTACAGAGTTTGTAATAAAAAGAAAAGTTAAAACTTTATCTATCTAATTTATTGGATAGTTTAGGAGAGCATAATAGCATGTTTGAGATAGTTAAACGAAATACGAAAATAAATTTCATGGGATACGCAAAGATCTACTTTATTTTTTCAGGTATCCTTATATTAGGCACACTTGCACTTCTTTTTACAAAAGGACTTAGTTACGGTGTTGATTTTTCAGGTGGAACGGTAGTACAGGTAAGATTTTCAAATCCTCCATCAGTAGATCAGATGCGTACAGTTCTTGATAAGTCAATTGAGGGACAGGTAAGTATTCAGAATTTTGGTGAAGCTACTGATTTTTTAATAAAGGTTGAAAATACTGATGAGGCACTTCAAGTTGTTTCAGATAAAATTCAAAATTTATTAATAACTTCATTTGAAGAGTCAGGCACGGTAGAAATTCAAAGAGTTGAACAGGTAGGTCCACAAGTTGGTAAGCAGTTAAAAGAGCAAGCTGTTTTTGCAGTGATCTATGCTATCATCGGTATACTACTTTATGTTGCATTCAGATTTGAGTTTCTATATGCGTTTGGATCTATCATCGCACTTATACACGATATAATTTTAACGATCGGATTAATTATTATAACAAATACAACATTTGATCTAACGGTACTTGCGGCTATATTAACAGTTATCGGTTACTCGTTGAATGATAAGATAGTTATCTTTGATAGAATAAGAGAGAAACATAAATTAATTAGAGGTGATTCTTTAAGAGGCGTAATGAATTTAAGTCTTAATGAAACATTATCAAGAACTTTATTAACATCTATTTCAACATTGATAGCAGTATTAGCATTATATTTATTTGGCGGCGAAGTAATTCGTGGATTTGCATTAGTAATGTTTGCAGGTGTTATTATCGGAACATACTCTTCAATCGGTATATCATCAGCAACTGTTTGTAAGTTGAGAGAGATATTTCCAGCTAAAGAAGATTCAAAGAAAGATCTTAAAAAGAGTAGTTAGTATATATGAAATTATCTAATTACTTTATTGATACATTGAGAGAAGATCCTTCAGATGCAGAGGTTATCTCACAAAAACTGATGTTGCGTGCATCTATGATAAAAAAGCTAGCATCAGGAATTTATACATATCTTCCACTAGGTCTAAGGGTTCTTAGAAAAGTGGAAAAGATTGTTAGAGAGTCAATGAACAGAGCAGGTGGTATTGAACTATTAATGCCAGCTGTTCAACCAGCAGAGTTATGGCAAGAATCAGGCAGATGGGATTTTTACGGTAAAGAGTTATTAAGATTAAAAGATCGCCATAATAGAGATTTTTGTATAGGTCCAACTCACGAAGAGATTATCACAGATATAGTTCGCACATCAATCCGTTCATATAAACAACTTCCGTTAACATTTTATCAGATACAAACAAAATTTAGAGATGAGGTTCGTCCTCGTTTTGGAATAATGCGTGCAAGAGAGTTCATCATGAAAGATGCGTACTCTTTTGATGTATCAGATGAGGCAGCAGAGATTTCATACCGTAAGATGGATAAAGCTTATAGAGAGATTTTTGAAAAATGTGGCTTAACGTATAAAGTTGTGGATGCAGATTCAGGAGCGATCGGTGGATCGTTTTCACATGAGTTTATGGTAACGGCAGAAACTGGTGAAGATGAAATAGTATCTTGCAACAGTTGTGATTATTCAGCAAATATTGAAAAAGCTACAGTAATATATAATGCAAGTCCAAGTAAAGATGTTAAAGGTAAGTTAGAAAAAGTTTTAACGCCTAAAGCTCACACAGTTGAAGAAGTTAGAAAATTTTTATCATTAAAGACAGAAGATATTGTAAAAAGTATGCTTGTTAGATGTGATGATAAATTTTATATTATATTAATCAGAGGCGACAGAGAGCTTAATCTAGCAAAATTCAAAAACATGATAAATTCATCAACTTGCGAACTTGCAACTGCGAAAGAGGTTGTTGAGGTTACAAAAGGTGATTTAGGTTTTACAGGTCCGATAGGTATTGATATTCCTATTTACGCCGATAATGAAATTAAAGATATGATAAATTTTGTTACAGGTGCTAATGAAAAAGATATGCATTATATTAATGTTAATTTTGATGTAGATTTTAAAGTTGAAAGTTTTAATGATTTTAGAAATGCATCAGAGTCGGATATCTGTCCTAAATGTGGTGGAAGATATGTTATAACAAGAGGAATTGAAGTTGGACATATTTTTAAATTAGGCACAAAATATTCTGAAAAGATGAAAGCACATTTTATAGATAACGGTGGCAAAGGCAGCAAGATTGTTATGGGTTGTTACGGTATAGGTGTTGGAAGAATAGCTGCAGCTGCTGTTGAACAATGCTTTGATGATAAAGGTATATTATGGCCGAAAGCTATTGCACCGTTTGAAATTGTAATAGTTCCTATGAGTAATGATGACGCTGAAGTTAATAATTTATCTAATAAACTATACGATGATTTATTAGGTAGGGATATAGATGTTTTATTAGATGATAGAGATGAGAGAGGCGGCGTAAAATTAAAAGACGCTGAATTAATCGGCTATCCTATATATATAACAGTGGGCAAAAAATCTGTTGCAGAAGGATATTTTGAGTTAACAGTTAGAAATGGATTAGTCAAACATAAGATAGAAATTAAAGACGCTGTAAATAAAATAGTAGAAATACTTGCTTTTATAGGGTAGAATTACTATATTTATATAACAGTCGATATAAAGTTTTTTTGGCTGTGATTAAGTTTATTGTTTCTAAATACGAGGGTAGTTTATGTCTAAAAAGTTTACAATAATGTTTTATGAGTCATCAAATTTCGGTAAGACAAAAACTTTGATGTTATCTAAGAATTTAATAATAGGTATCTTTGTTCTTTTATCGTTTGTTTTTATGAGTTCAATAATTCTATTTACATTAAATCACAAATATACAAAAGAGATCGCATCGTTAAAACTTTTAACGGGTGAGAATATAGATTTAATGAATCAAATATCAAACTACTACGATCAGTTAGATAAATTAAATCTAAAGTTAGCGTCATTAGATAAGTTAGAGTATAAAGTTAGAGATTTTATATCAGAGAGTAAAGACGAGAGTATTCTTCGTCCAGTATCGGTTGGTGGCAAAGAGATTGATACGATGCGGGATTACTATGCAGTATCAGATAGACGTGAGAAAGAGTTTTTCAGTAATCTAAGTAGTTCATTAGATAATATAGATGATAGAATTGATGTACATAACGATTCTTTAACAGAGCTTACACAATATTTAGAAGAGAAGAATTTCATCATGTTATCAACTCCAACGATATGGCCAACGAGAGGTTGGGTATCGTCAAAGTTTGGATTTAGAACTTCACCATTTTCAGGTAGAAGAGTATTTCATGAAGGTTTAGATATAGCTGCGAGATATGGTATAGATGTTAGAGCTACTGCAAAAGGAGTAGTTGTATTTTCTGGTACAAGAACAGGATATGGATATATAGTAACGATAGATCACGGTTACGGATATCTAACACGCTATGCACATAACAGTAGGTTGTTGGTTAAAGTTGGTGATAAAGTTGAAAAAGGAACACCGATTGCGAAAGTAGGATCATCTGGAAATAGTACAGGGCCTCATGTACATTACGAGGTTTTATCAAACGGTATTCCAGTCAATCCTATCAAGTATATAGTTGAAGAAGGGTATTGATTAGATATAAATAAATTATTTAATCTTATATATTAAATAAATAGCGTTTCAAGAGTTATTCTGTTATAATTTTTGAAGCGCTTTTTTTATTGCGTAATCTCAAGGAAACACATTATAGTTCGATAAAATCAATATATTACGTAGAGTATATATATTAAATTTAAGTTATTTATAATTTCAGATAAGGAAAGATATATTATGTTAACAGTAGTAATATTAGCAGCAGGTAAAGGAACAAGAATGGTATCATCAAAACCTAAAGTTCTTTTTGATCTTGCAGGCAAGAAGATGATAGATTATCCGATTTCAGTAGCGTTATCATTAAAGCCTAAAAAAATCATTGTTGTACTGGGCGATAAGTCAGAAGACGTTAAGGAGTATATATCAAAATATAAGGTTGATATAGTTATTCAGAAATCACAACTAGGTACAGCAGATGCTGTAAAAACTGCGTTACCTAAAATTGTTGCAGGCAGTCAAGTATTAATTTTGTCTGGTGATATGCCTCTGATAGATAAAGATTTATTAACAACTTTTATAGATGAAACAACGAATGATGTATCGTTTATATCAACAAAAGTAGATAACCCTGAAGGTTACGGCAGAGTTATTAGAGCATCAAAACAGGATGTTATAAAAATAGTTGAAGAGAAAGATTGTAATGAGAACGAGAAAAATATTAAAGAAATTAATTCAGGTATATATCTATCAACTCTTTCAAAATTGAAGGAATTATTAAAAGGTATAAAACCTAATAACTCACAGAAAGAGTATTATTTAACTGATATTATTACGCACGGTTCAGGATCGTTTATATCAAAAGAGAGCGAAAAGTTTTTAGGTATAAATACGAGAGAGCAGTTATCAGTTGTGTCAAAAAAGCTATGGTTGATGCGAGCAAAATATCATCTGAATAATGGAGTTGATATTATTGATCCGACTAACTGTTATTTAGATGATGATATTGTGATAGGGACTGATACAGAAATCTATCCTAATGTTACGATTAAGTCAGGCAGTAAGATCGGTAAGGGTTGTAGGGTATTTAATAATTGTGTTATTGATAATTCAATCATTGCAGATAATGTTGATATTAAATTCGGATCGGTTATTGAAAGTTCAAAAATCGGCAGTAAGTCAACGGTTGGTCCAATGGCAAGATTGCGTCCAGGCACAGTTTTAAAAGGGACAAATAAAATCGGTAATTTTGTAGAGATAAAAGAGAGTGAGTTTGGTATCGGTTCTCAAGCCTCACATCTTTCATATATCGGAGATGCGACGATAGGCAAGGATGTAAATATAGGTTGTGGATTTATAACTTGTAATTATGATGGTGTAAATAAACATAAAACCTTAGTTGGCAATAATGTTTTTATAGGATCAGATGTTCAGCTTATTGCACCTATTAAAGTTGGAGATAATGTTCTAATCGGAGCAGGTTCAACAATTGTGAAAGATATAAGTTCAGGTGATTTAGCAGTATCAAGATCAGAGCAGAAGAATTTAAAGGGTGCAGGACTTAAATACCTTTCAAAAACTAAAAAGAAGAAAAGATAATATTATGTTAAATGAGATTAGAAATCTAGTAAATAGATTAATTTTTAAGAATGAAGATTTAGTTATGGTAACAGTAGCAGTAACGATCGGTGTTGCCGTTGGTTGTGCTAATATTATTTTCAGAGAGTTAATAACGTTTATACAACTGCTATCATTTGGTACAGGTTCAGAAGTTATATTATATAACCTCCAAGCAACACCTAAGTGGAAAATATTATTAATCCCAACGTTAGGTGGATTAACGGTTGGTATACTTAGTAGAGTGTTTAAAAATTCAGCAGGACGTAGTGTTCCAGATGTTATAAAGGCTGTATCATTGAACAGAATTATTCCATCATTAACTCCAGTTATAAAAATTATTACATCATCAATAACATTAGGTACAGGTGGATCAGCAGGTAGAGAAGGCCCGATCGTTGTAATCGGAGCAGGTATAGGATCATCAATAGCAAGGTTATTTAAATTTTCATCAACAAGAGTTGCAACATCAGCAGCCGCAGGAGCAGCAGGTGGAATTGCAGCAACATTTAATGCACCGCTTGGTGGAGCTATGTTTGCAGCTGAGGTTTTAGTAGGTGAGTTTTCTCTTAAAACATTTACATCAATAATAATATCAGCAGTAACAGCGACGGCAGTTGGTAGATCATATTTTGGCGATGAGTTAACAATTCATGCACCAAACTATTCGTTGAACAGTTTTTTTGAGCTTCCACTATACGCAGTAATGGGTGTTTTTATCGCAGTTATATCGGTTATATTTATCCGTTTTTACTATAGAGTTTCAGAGAACTTTAAGATGTTAAAAATCCCATCATTTATTAAACCAGCGATCGGTGGATTATTAATGGGTCTTGTTGCACTTTACAGCAGAAATATTATGGGTGTTGGTTACGGAACAATCTTAGAAGTGCTGAATGGCGAGATAATAGGATACACATTATTTCTATTAATATTTCTAAAAATAATAGCAACTTCATTGACGTTAGGATCAGGAGGATCAGGAGGTCAATTTGTACCGACATTATTTATCGGTGCAATGACGGGTGGATTTTTCGGATATATAGCACATATGTTTTTTCCAGAAATAGCAGGAACATCAGGCACTTATGCCTTAGTAGGAATGGGAGCGATGTTAGCTGCTGTTATTAGAGCACCTATAACATCTATATTTATTATATTTGAAATCACACAAAATTATCAGATTATTTTACCACTTATGATATCGGTTATAATCGCTAATTTAATATCATATAGAATGGAGAAAGATTCAATTTTCACATGGGTATTATCAAGAGAGGGCTTTAATCTTGGTAAAGGAGTGGAGCAGAATATTTTATCTATGATCTACGTTAAAGATATAATGATGACGGATATAATAGTTTTTGAAGAGAGCACACCGTTATCAGAAATTAGAGAATCAATAGTTCGTAAACCACATGCATATTTTCCAGTAGTAGATAAGAACGGTTGTTTATCAGGAATGATATCACTGAATGATTTAAAAAATATTATCTTTAAAAAAGGTGATAATGATAATGTGATTGCAGGCGAGATAGGTATAAGAACGAATATAATCACAGTTAGAGAAGATGAAAGTTTATTAGAATCGTTAGCTGATTTTGGTATAAAAGATGTTGGAGATTTACCAGTAGTTGAAGACTCAGAACATGGATTAAAATTGATCGGTTTATTAAGAAGATCGGATATCATAATAGCTTACAATAAGATGTTAGTTGATTATGCTCCAAATAGTTAGATGAATAATTATTAAGGTTAAAGATGTTAGATAATTTAGAAGAAGAGTTAAATAAAGAACAATATGATGCTGTTGTATCAAAGAATAGATCACTCCTTATAATTGCAGGAGCAGGTACAGGTAAGACTAGAGTTATCACATATAGGATTGCGTATCTTATAAAAAAGTATGACGTCAGACCTGGAAATATTTTAGCTGTAACTTTCACAAATAAGGCAGCAGCAGAGATGAAGTCGAGACTTTACTCACTTATAGGTGCACTTTCAACGGCATTACATATCGGTACGTTCCACTCTATTTGTCTAAATATTTTAAAAACAGATGGACATTTTATAGGTATGGATGACAGCTATTCAGTAATAGATCAAGACGATAGATTAGTTATTCTTAAACGTATAATTAAAGATTTGGGGATAGATGATAAGCGTTATCCACCCCGTAAATATCTACATAGTATAAGTGAGTTTAAAAATACTATGGGTTATGTTAATCATTATAAACCAAATGAGACGATGTTAAAATTGTCATTGGTGTTTGATAAATATCAAGAACAACTTAACTCATCACGATTTATAGATTTTGATGATATGTTATCGTTAGTTGTTAGAATGTTTTATAAAGATAGTTCGGTACTTGAAAAGTATAGAGAGATCTATAAACATATATTGGTTGATGAGTATCAAGATACGAATAAAATTCAATCGACGTTTCTGTCGCTTATCGGTAAGGGTAATAATATTTGTGTGGTTGGCGATGATGATCAATCAATATATGGTTGGCGTGGAGCTGAAATTGCGAACATATTAAACTTCGATAAAGAGTACGAAGATGTTAAAGAAATCAAGCTTGTAGAGAACTATCGAGCAGGTCAAAAAATATTAGACATTGCAAATAATGTGATAGAGTACAATATTAATAGAAGAGGCAAAACATTAGTTTCTGCAAAAGAGATAGATGCCGAGATAAGATATGAGACGTTATCGAATGAATCGTTAGAAAGCAATTTTATAATAGAAGAGATAAAGACGATATTCGCAAAAGATAGAGAGAATGTTGATATAGCAATATTATATAGAAAAAACTCTCAATCAAGAAATTTTGAGATCTCATTAAATAGAGCAGGGATAAAGCATAAGGTAATCGGAGCGACATCGTTTTATCAACGTAAAGAGGTAAAGGATATTTTATCCTACCTTCGAGTATATGAGAACAGGTTTGATATATTATCATTTAGAAGAAGTCTAAAAATACCAACACGAGGAATAGGTGATGGTACGATAGATAAAGTGATTATATATTCGCAAACAAATGGAGTGGATTTATTACACTCATTAGTTGATAGTAGTGCAGTGAGTAAGAAGCAACAGGTTGAGATTGATAAATACTTGCAACTTTTTATAAAACTTGATAGTATAGTGTCAATACGAGATAAGATTAATTATATAGTAGAGAATATAGATTATCTTTTATATTTACGACAGTACGATGATATTGATACGGCAAATAAGCGTGTTGATAATATAGCAGAGTTATATTCAGCAGCAGTAGCATTTGAAGAAAGTGTTGAAGGTGTAAATTTACGAGACTTTTTAGCATCTACCTCCCTCACAAGTTCAGCAACAGAGGAACAGGATTTAACTAACACTGTCAAGCTAATGACGATCCATGCATCAAAAGGATTAGAGTTTGATACAGTATTTATAACAGGTTTAGAAGAAGGTTTATTTCCATCATCTCAAAGTAGTGACGATGGCGATATAGAGGAAGAGCGTCGTTTATGCTACGTTGCATTAACAAGGGCGAAACGTAGATTATATTTAACATCAGCTAGAGAGAGATTGACATACGGTAAAAGAAGCAGATCTCCGTCATCAATTTTTTTAAGAGAGATGGGTATGGTATCATCTAAGTCTAGTGATAGGTTAGCTAGATCAGTATCAGATAATTATAGCGATTATGGCGATGAGTCAATGTCAGATAATTACAGTGGTTATGGTAATAGTTCTTTATCTGGAAGTTCAGACGGTTACGGTGGTGGCTCATTAAGTAAGTCATCAAGCGACAGTTTTTCAGTAGCGGATAAAGTTTCACATACAGTATTTGGAGATGGAGTAGTTTTATCAATAGATAGATCAGGCGAGTCTGAAAAGATAGTAGTACATTTTAAGAGTTCTGGTCAGAAAAAGATTCTCTCTTCATTTCTTGATAGAAGATAAGTATATTATGTTAATTTTAACGGAGGCGCATTCATGTTTAAAAAGATTGATCATTTAGGTATCGCAGTAAAAAGTTTAGATGAAGCCATGAAGTTTTACACTTCACTAGGCATGACAGTAGATCATATTGAAGAAGTTGCAGCACAAAAAGTTAGAGTAGCAATGATAAATGTAGGTGGCGTTAATGTTGAATTATTAGAGCCAACAAGTCCAGAGAGTCCGATAGCTAAAGCGATCGAGAAGAAAGGCGAAGGTCTTCATCATATAGCGTATAGTGTAGATGATATTAAGGCAGCGTTAGCACAGTTGAAAGCAGCTGGAGTTCCATTAATAAATGAAGAGCCTATGGTTGGTGCTCATAATAAGTTAATAGCATTTGTTCATCCAAAAGGAGTGAACGGAGTTTTAACAGAGTTATCACAAGATCAGGATCATTAGTATAAAGTTTTTTAGTTGATTTTTGTGTTTGTTTTCTAGTAAATTAAAATTATTTAATTATAATGCTAAAGTTATTAGAATTAAGAACCGATATGTTTTGTATAGAAAAAGAATAGATTTAATTATCTACACAGGTATTGATATAATCAAGCCGGTATTTCATAGGATATTCCTATGATGTATCGGCTTTTTTTTATTTAAATTTAAGAAGTTGGTATTGATAAAATCAGGCCACTATCACCTATCAGAATAGGTTGATGTGGTCTTTTTTTATGTGTTTTGAGCGAATTTTTTGAGCGAAAAAGGAGCGAAAGTGTGGAGCGAGTATATTTTTAAGTGGTCCAGTGCCATTATTGCCTTTTGACATTGGATTACGCAATTTTTTTAAAATATTATTGGTCTTAAGCCAGTTTTATAGTAGCTAGTATCAAATATGATGTTAACGGAATAACATTATTTTGGTGGAATACAGCAACTACTAAACGATTTTAAAAGATTTTATCATGGAGGATAAAAGATTATGGCATTCACACTAGTATCTAACCCGACAGCAATTTCGGGTCAGGGAGCAATACGCTCTGCAAACAACAATTTATCAAATACAATCAAACAATTATCAACGGGTCTTAGGATTAATTCGGCGGCAGATGACGCATCGGGTCTTGCAGTATCTGAAAAATTAAGAGGTCAAATTTCAGGATTAACAGTAGCATCAAGAAACGCACAAGATGCAATATCTTATCTCCAAACGGCGGAAGCTGCTATGGGAACTATGATTAGCATGGTTCAGAGGGTACGAGAGTTGGGCGTACAAGCTGGCGATCCTGCATACACAGTAAATGACAGAGTTATACTTCAAACAGAAGTGGATGAACTTTTAGATGAAATTAATAGAGTTTCAGATTCAGCGGAGTTTAATACAAAGAAGTTATTAAATGGTGATGCTGCAGCATTGTGGTCTGCAACAGATGGAATTGAAGCATTAGTTAATGGTGCTACAGTAAGTGGAAACTATAATATTGAAACTACGATGAACCCTGGCAAGAATAATATTTATAAAACAAATATTATGACAGTTGGCGCAGGAAATATATCATTTGATATGGATAATGCTGCAGGCATACATAGATTAGATGATATTAAAGGTGTACTAACAGATGCCAATAAAGACATTGATATTGTTGTAAGTAAGGGTACAGCTTCTGCATCAGCGATAGGAGCAGCAACAACAACAGTTACTCCTGGTAGCAATATAGCAGCTGTGGGAGCAACAGAAACTGCAGTAGGAGGTCTTGCTGTAGATGGTTCATTTATAATGGAGATGGAAGTAGTTAATGATGTTGCAGATACAAATGCAGTTAACAAAGTACCAGGTGCCGTAAGATTTAGGATTACAAACTTAGTCACAGGCGAAGTTGGTGACTGGACAAATATGAATGTTGTTGATGGAGCGGCTGCTGCTGATTTAACAATATCTGCAGATGCGACTATAATGTCAAAAGCATTTGCTTCAGCAGGACTGGTTACAACAAGCCCTTTTAGCTTAGCTGTAGGTGGTGGAATTGCGATAGGTGAAAAATCTACAGTTACTAGACTATTAACAACAGATTCGCATATTAGTAATACCGGTATAACGACGATAGGTGAATTTGGAGATATGTCAGCTGGTGTTGCAGGTATGAACAGTGCCGGCACTACTATTTTAGGAGGCTCAATAGTCTTTGAGATGGAAGCAATGGATGAGAAAGTAGCTGCAGGTACGGGTTCATTTAAATATCGCATAACAAACATGGAAACTGGTATTCAAAGTAAGTGGTATGAGAGCATTCCGCTTAATGCGAATGGTCAGGTTAGTGTATCAGCAGGTGGAACATTTGGATCGGATGCTTTAAAAGATGTAGGTTTATCTGGATCAATATTTAGATCTGGTACTACAACATTAACAACAACAACATTTGGTAAGGGAGATAAACTTTTATTTGGTATTGGAGGAAAGACTCTTGTTGCCGGAGCTCCTGCAGATCTTACAGATTATGCAACTGTGAAGTTTGGAGATGGTCCAGGAGTTGTATTAAAAGATCCAGTATCAGACAAAGAGGATAAACCAAATAAGATTTATACAGCACAAATGGATGCTTCAGGAAAAGTTTATTACGGTTCAATGGATTTAGCATTTTCAAGAGGCTCTGCAATTACTACTGGAGCTACAACAGTAAACTTATTAGGTGAAGGAGATGCAGCATCGATTTATACGGAGCTTCGTCAGCTAGCAAGCTTTACCAATGCAGATGGCAGAATGTTATTAGATAATACAAGAGAACTTACAATATATGGTAACAAGACTAAGACAGATATTAGTCTAGAAGGAACGGATACGATAGAAGATCTTGAAAGTAAGTTTAGTGATGCGATTATTGAATCATTAGGTTTAGGTTCAACAGGTCCAGGCGTAAACGACAATTTAGTTAAGTTTATCGGTAAAGATGAGACAGTTGCTGGTTCAGATAGAGCAGTAAATGGAACATTTGTTATTCAAGGTGCAGCGATAGGTAAAGATTCTGAACTATTTTTCTCATCAGATCAGGCTATTTTAGCAGCACTAGGAATGGCTACGATACAAGAAGGTACAGGTTCAACAATCACAGCAACTGTTAGGGATGCACACACGAATGTGTTTATAGGTAAAGATACGATCACCGATGGTGTTCTACGAGGCGTTATAAAGAATGTAGATGTTAAGTTAGATCAAACAATAGGATCTATAACAGTGTGGGATGAGGTATTAAATAAGCTGACGTTTGAACCAAATGGGGTATCAAAATCGACACTTCACTTAATTAACAATCCAACAATCGCAGCGATTGGAGCAAATGAGGGTCAGTTATTAGATATATCAATAGGAAGACTTGATACAACGACATTGAATTTAAATAATTTATCAGTGATTAGTATAGCTGATTCACAGAAGGCTATCACGAAAGCAGATCAGGCGTTAGATAATATAAATCAGACAAGAGCAATTATAGGTGCTCAGATGAACAGATTAGATTATACAATTTCTAATTTAGATGTAGCAAGAGAGAACATGGCGATAGCCGACTCACGAATAAGAGAATTAGATATAGCGGAAGCGTCAACACGCCTAGCATCAGAGCAGACGATTTTACAAGCAGCGTCAGCGATGTTAGCACAAGCGAACCAGTTACCTAGCTATGCTATGCAGTTATTACAGTAACGATAGTATTAGTAGTATTAAGGTTTTTGGGTGATAAGTATTACTAGAATATATAGTATTACTTAGGTTGTTGATTAATTACTTAATAAAAGTGAGGGTTCTGCTATGGAAAGAGCAATAGATAAAAGATTAGAGAGTTTAGAAGATAAGATAGAATTAATGAGATCAGATATGGAGCGATTAGGAATAGGATCTCGTGTAGATAAGAAGTTTTATATTAGGGTAGCGTCGGAGGAATTGAACAAATGTTCGACGTTATTCACGATGGATGCTTTAGCGCAGTTACGTAGAAACTAGGAGGATAAAATTAGAGAAACAATTTAACAGATGGTTTGAAATTTAAATTACAATTTGGTTATTTTGGTGCAAAAACAGTATTAAAGTATATTTTGAAACCCATATTTTCGAAATATATCGCTGAAGTCATTTTTTGCTCAAGGATATCATTAAAGATTAATAATAATAATTATCTAGGAATAATATAAATATATCCCTAGTGTTGTTGGTTGGTCGGTATTTTTGAGATGTATAAAACTTCATGGAATTAATATGTATACATTCTGGTTTTGACAAAGGGAAGGACTCCCAAGTTTAGGATTAGAGTATCGTATAAAAAATTATTCATGGAGGATATTATTATGGCATTATCAATTATTACAAATCCAACGGCATTAGTTGGTCAAAGTGCAACGAACAGAGCGAATAACAGTCTATCGAAAACGATAGAACAGTTATCAACAGGACTAAGAATTAACTCATCAGCAGATGACGCATCAGGACTTGCTGTTGCAGATAAGTTAGCAGGTCAGA
>CAMQYB010000007.1 GCA_947039055.1 uncultured Deferribacteraceae bacterium | reverse complement strand
ATCAGATATCTACTATATAATTAGAACCAAAATCCTGCTGTGATAGATCCAGAGTATACAGGCATATAATTAAGAAAATCGTATTCAACATTAAATTGCAATGCTACAGCTACTCTATGTTTAAGGTATAATTTTACACCAGTCGAAAAGACATATGTGAAACTATCCATATCGAGATAAGATATAAAATCATTAGCCATAACCGAGTAGTATGAAGCTCCAGTTAATACAAACGGAGATACTTGAAGATTGTTGGCGGTATAAGCATTTATATCTATACCAAGTAGTGCAGTTGGTTTAAAAACATAAAATGAGTAGGTAGGAGGTATACAGTAATCAATACCGACAGCGAGTGCTAAATTTACAGTTCGTTTTTTCTCTGCAAAAGCACCTAATGCTTGATAGTAATCTATAGCCACACAATCTAAATGTGATATACCTTGATAGTTAGTAAGCAGTGAAGTAGCTTTATATCCAACAGTTACAGAAGCGGTAGGTGTCACAATTTTTTGTTGTTGATCATCAGCCTTTTCTTGTTTATTGTCGAGAAACTCATAATAGTCTACTTCATCAGCTTTCAATTTTGATATAGGTGTAAATAACATTATTGTCAGTACCATCATTAAAGCTACTTTCACTTTTTAATTCCTTAATAATTAGATCGTTATTTAGAACACAAAACCTATTTTAGAACCGATAGATGCATCAAACTCACCATACGATATATGATTGCTAGACTCTAAAAGAGAGTATGCTACGTTTGCTTCAAAAGATACAACGATAAATTTTATATTAATTTTTATCCCACCTTTCATAACAAACCCAGGGCCATTATAGTATTGTCCACTATATTTAGGCTCAAGATATGAGTAAAGCATACCGCCACCGATAAATGGTTTAAACCCGATAATACTTGAACTATCAACTTTACCTTGAAGTAGAGCAACAAGTTCTACTTTATGTTTAGCATACTCTAATCCAGCACAATATTGGTATCCACCAGCAAGTGTCAGAAGAGGTATTTTTCCTCCAACTTCTATGTCATAGCAATCTGAAGTATCATTAAATGCAGTACTTAAAGAAGAGCCTTTTTCATATCCACCAATTATATATATACCTGATGCAGCTTGAGCAACAGTTGTTGCAAGTACGAAGAAAATCCCAAAAAAGAGTATAGTAAGAATGTTCTTTTTGAACGTCATAAATTTGTCCCCTTATAATATATTGACAGTTGCAATATAGTTGGTAATCGTACAAATAGCAATAAACATTATAATATTTTTCATATATTTGTTTATACATGTATTTTATGAAAAGTTTAGAATAATACACCTATTTTGATTAACGCAGAGGTTACGAGTGCACGAGTGGGTGTTGATGACTCTCTAAAAAACAGTGTATATGCAAAATCAATCTCAGCTGATATTAGAAATGAATAGATATTGTATCTTATACCGATGGAAGCATTTGTGCCAAACGCATTAAACGCCCCCATTGTACTTGTGCTAAGTTTTAGATATTGATATCTAATTCCAGTAGTTAGATAAGGTGTTAGTCCAAGCTTATTTTTATCTATCTCACGTTGTAATAGAAACTGAATTTTAGCTTTATGAGAAGACGATCCAGAACCGTTACAATTACTATATCCAGCACTTATTCCAAAAGCTTTATATATAATTTTTCCTACATCTATAGTTCCACAAAATAACAATGTAGTCGTGTCAAGATCGAAAGGATTATTTGTGATAAAAAGATCAGTTGCAAATCCGATGTTCAGAAACAATGATGATAGTTCTGTAGAGTTATCAATTTTAGATCCATTTGCGACAGTATTATCAGAAGTAGAGTTATCTGATTGAGATTTATTTAAAGCATATTTATCTCTAGCAGAACGGTATGTTGTGTATTTATCTACAGTTGTATTATCTAAGACAGGTTTAATTGTTGTCGTAGAATTATCTATACTTAGTTGAATTATTGTAGAGTTATCTATTATATCTGCGTAAGTGATTTTTATAGGTTGTGTTATTAATAGTATAAAAAGTATAAAAAATTTAAGAGATAGATGATTCATGATCAGTTGAACGCCTTTATTGTATAGTTGGTTTAGTTATTGATATTATAGTAGAAACAAAAGAATTGGTATATATTTTTTAGTAAAAAAAATAAAAAAATATTGATACTATTAATAGTTATAGTGAAAAGTTAATAAGTTTTAATAATTAGTTATACTCTCTGCTATAATTTTATTATAATTTAACTTGTAATTTTAGCTTGCAATTTTAAAAAAAAGATGTTACTTTTAGCACTCTCCATACATGAGTGCTAAAACTATATTTAATTTGTTTAAGGTATTTATGTGGAGAAAATTTATTATTAATCATAGTTTGGTTTTATGTACGTACTATTATAAATATTTTTATTTGGAGGATTTTATGTCAAAGAAGATTTCTATCAAACCGTTACAAGACAGAGTAATTGTTAAAAGGTTTGAAGTAGAAGAAAAGACTGCATCGGGTATTATTATTCCTGATACAGCAAAAGAGAAACCACAAGAGGGTTTAGTAGTAGCTGCGGGTCCTGGCAAATGTTTAGACAGTGGTACTACAGTTAATCTAACTGTTCAAGTTGGAGACAAAGTAATTTTTGGAAAATATTCTGGATCAGAGATAAGAATTGATGGCGAAGAGTATGTTATTATGCGTGAAGATGATATTATGGGTATTTTGGTTTAGTATCAGAGAATATTAAACAGTTAGTCAGTCACAAAATTATATTAAGTGGTTATCTTGGTTTAATATCAGAGAGTATTAAACAGTTAGTCGGTATTATATTAATTAGTAGTATTATATTAAAATGAATTTAAGGAGTTGAATAGATTATGGCAAAGAATATTACATTTAGCGAAGAAGCAAGACAAGCCATTTTACGTGGTGTTGATCAGCTAGCTAATGCTGTTAAAGTTACATTAGGGCCAAAAGGTAGAAATGTTGTTATTGAGAAAAGATACGGATCACCATTAATAACTAAAGATGGAGTTACTGTTGCAAAAGAAGTTGAATTACCAGATCCTTTAGAAAATATCGGAGCACAGATGGTAAAAGAAGTTGCATCAAAAACTAATGATGTAGCTGGTGACGGAACAACAACAGCAACTGTTTTAGCACAATATATATATCGTGATGGTATGAAAAATGTTGTTGCAGGCGCTAATCCTATGGATATCAAAAGAGGGATCGATAAAGCTGTTGAGGCTGTTATTGCAGAACTTAAAAATATATCTAAACCAGTTAGCACGAATAAAGAGATCGAACAGATCGGAACAATTTCTGCAAACAACGATCCTGAGATCGGACAGATGATAGCTAAGGCTATGGACAAAGTTGGCAAAAACGGTGTTATCACTATTGAAGAGAATAAATCAATGGAAACTGTTTTAGAAGTTGTTGAAGGTATGCAATTTGATCGTGGTTATCTATCACCATATTTTGTAAACAATCCAGAAACAATGGAAGCTGTTTTAGAAAACCCTTATATCATTATACATGAAGGTAAAATATCAAGCATGAAAGATATGTTACCAGTATTAGAAAAATTAGCTAAAACATCTTCACCATTTTTAATTATCGCAGAAGATATTGAAGGCGAAGCGTTAGCTACTTTAGTATTAAATAAATTACGTGGCACATTAAACTGTATCGCTGTTAAAGCTCCAGGTTTTGGTGATCGTCGTAAAGAGATGTTAAGAGACATTGCAGTTCTTACAGGTGGACAGGTTATATCTGAAGAGTTAGGCACTAAACTTGAAACAGTTGAGATCACTGATCTTGGTAGAGCTAAGAAAATTGTTATAGATAAGGATAACACTACAATAGTTGAAGGTAAAGGCGCTAAAGCTGATATCAATGGTAGAGTTGAACAGATCAAAAGACAAGTTGAAGATACAACATCTGATTATGATAAAGAGAAACTTCAAGAAAGACTTGCTAAATTAGTAGGTGGAGTAGCTGTTATTAAAGTTGGCGCATCAACTGAGACTGAGATGAAAGAGAAAAAATATCGTGTTGAAGATGCATTAGCTGCTACTAAAGCTGCTGTTGAAGAGGGTATTGTTCCTGGTGGTGGTATTGCACTACTTCGTGCTATTCCTGCTCTTAAAAACTTAAAAGTTAATAAAGATCAGAAGATCGGTGTTGCTATTATTCAAAGAGCGTTAGAGTATCCATTGCGTCAGATCGTTGATAATGCTGGACTTGAAGGTTCAGTTATCATCAATAAAGTTATGGAAAATAACAGTGTTAGTTTCGGCTTTAACGCTTATACAGAAGAGTATGAGGATATGTTAAAAGCTGGTATTATTGATCCTACAAAAGTAACACGTTCGGCACTTCAAAATGCTGCATCGGTTGCTGGGTTAATGATTACAACTGAGGCGATTATCACAGATATTAAAGAAGTAAAACCTGCTATGCCTGACATGGGCGGCGGCGGAATGGGTGGAATGGGAATGATGTAATTCCTTCTCCTCTTTGTTTGTAATATGAATTAATTTTTTATATATAGCTTGCTTTATTTTTACTGTTACGGTGAAAGTGGGGCAAGCTTTTTCAATTTATGTTTATGTTATTTTTTTACTCATAAAACTTTCAAAATTTTATATTAGTAACGTTGTATATTAAATATTTTCATTACTTATTTTCTATAAAATAATCTAATTTATCAAACTTATATTTTTCTCATAGAGTATAAAATATTATGCATTTAACTTATATTTAAATAGATGTAACTCTCATAATTGCGAAATAATTAAAGTTAGTTGATGTGATGACGATAAGTGTGGAGTAAGAGTTTTCTATATTTTATATGACGAACAGATACTGAGTTAATCAGGTCAGTTCATAACGGAAGTAATAAGTACTCCGTTTATGATTTGGCCTTTTGTGGGCTTTTTTTGTGATTAAAATTATATAATTTATAGATAGACAAACTTATTTGTATATGAAGTTCATGGACGAACTTTAAAAAGAAAACAATTCTAATTTTACAAGGAGGTAAGTAAGATGAGCTTATTCGTATATAATAATTTATATGCATCACCAGCTCAAGTTGCTTTATCAAAGGCATCAAGAGAGCAGGGTAATGTTATCAAACAGCTCTCAACTGGATTACGTATCAATTCAGCTAGTGATGATGCGTCAGGGCTTGCAGTAGCAGATAAGCTTGCAGGTCAGATAAGTGGTTTAAAGAGAGCTTCATTAAATACTCAAGATGGTCTTTCATACATGCAGAGTGTTGAAGGTGCGATGAGTCAAGTGAGTGACATGATTCTTCGTATCAGAGAGCTTGCGGTACAAGCAGGTAACGGTGCGTACACAGCAAATGACAGGGTTATATTACAGCTTGAAGTTGATGAATTAAAAGAAGAGATTAATCGAGTTGCTAAATCAGCAGAGTTTAATACTAAGAAGTTATTAGATGGAGATTCAACGGCGTTGTGGTCGTCATCTAATCCAAATATTAATGCTTTAGTTCGTGGACCTGAAATAGATGAGGGTAACTACAAGATAGATGTTACAGGACAAACTGCTGGTCAGAATGCTATTTATAAATCAGATATTATGTCAGTTTTACCAGGAACATTAGTAGCCGAAGTGATTGCAAGGGTAGACACTAACCTAGGTTCAGTGAGAGATCCGATTAATCTTCCTACGACTGATGCTGACGGAATAAATATTCATGTGAAAGAAGCGGCTTCTGGAGCACAAACAGTAAATACTGTAGATTCTTTCCAACAAGATGATTCGACATGGACAGTTGCAGGTTTAGCTGCAGATGCTGATATAAACTTTTCTGGTTATTTTGAGTTAGAGATGATTGAGTCGGGAGTAGTTGGTTCTCCTCCTAACAGCGGTATCATATCATATAAGTACAGAGTGATGAATGCAAAAACAGGAGAGCTTTCAAAATGGATAACAGCAGTTACGACTGCTGGAGCAGCTAAAAGTGCGGTTTTCACGATTAACTTAAGTGCAGCACTAACTACAACTGGAACTGGGGTTATAACATTCTCAATAGATCCAGCTGAGATAGTCACAAGTGGAGATAAGTTTCTAGGTTCATTCTCTCCATTGATTACTACTGCTAATCATACATGGGTTCCAAATGGTGGTGGAATTATTCAGGTCTCAGGTACGACATCTGTGACACCACCTATTCATTACTCAGGTAGCAATTCGTTAACAAAAGATAATAACGGCGATAATTTTGAGGACTATAATGAAGTTCCTATATACATTATGAATTTAGATAGTGAAAATGGTTATACTTCAATAGGTTCGATAACTTTAGAGTTTAAGGAAGCAACAGTTGGTGCTGCAAAGAAAACATTAACGGGCGTATCAACAGTTATGATTAGGGATGAAGGTATTGCAACTAAGGATACTAAGTTACGTGATATTGCTGGTTTTACAAATGTTGATGGCGTTAATATTTTAGAACTTGGACAAGAGTTCTCTATATATGCAAACGGTAAACAAGCTAAAATATTTATAGGGTATGAGGATACTATTGAAGATCTTGAGAGAAAACTTACAGATGCAATAGTTAAAGATTTAGGAATGGGAGTACCAGATACTGTTCCGAATGCAGATGTAATAAATGCTAACCTTGTGAAATTTGTTTCAAGAGATGTTGTTGATCCAGGTACTGATAGAGCAGTTGAAGGAACGATGGTAATACAAACAGGAACTTTTGGAAGATTTTCAGAACTAGCATTTATCGGTGATCAAGATATGATCAATGCATTAAATCTTGGAGTTATCCAAAAACCTGAAGGATCATTACTTGATGTAAAAGTTACAGATGCTCACACAGGCGAGTTGATCGGTACTGAGAGAGTAGGTGACGGATATTTACGAGGAGTAATTAAAGGTGTAGATATTATTCTTGATGACACTATCGGATTTAATGCAGTATGGGATCCGATAACAAATCGAGTAGAGTACGTAAAAGCTTCTGGAGGAGAGACAGTATTTTTTCACTTAGTTGATAATACTACTCAGATACAAGTAGGAGCAAATGAAGGACAATTATTAAATATATCAGTAGGCCAGCTTGACACGACTGGACTCGAAATAGACGATTTATACGTTGTAGATTTAGAAACATCGCAACGTGGAATCACTCAAGCAAATAGAGCTTTAGAAAAAGTAAATAGATTTAAAGCTATTGCAGGTTCGCAGATGAGTAGACTAGAATACACACTAGATAACATCACGAACATCTCAACTAATTTAGATACAGCAGAGTCTAGAATAAGAGATCTTGATGTAGCAGAAGCATCAACAAGACTTGCAAGAGATCAAGTATTAGTACAAACGGCAACCGCAATGTTGGCACAAGCAAATCTTATCCCTCAGAATGCATTGACGTTAATTAGAGGTGGATAAAGAGTTTTAAGCATTAATAGTTAAATTTATCGAGTATTTTTAATAGCCTCAATTCTGCTTATTATATATTATGAAATTTATAATATATATCAGTAGAGTTGGGGCATTTTAATCTTCATATTGACTTAATATTATTTACAATTATAATCTGATATATAGGTAGTTATTTACTATTCGGGTTAGACATGTTTAATAATATTGTATATTTTTTTAAAGAGGGCATAAAGCCATTTACAAAGCTAGATTATTTGTTATATTTTGTTGTACTTGCTGGTTGTTTTTTTATATTCCAACAGTATAGCGATTTAACATTTACAACTATAAGTTCGTCATCGTATTTTAAGGGACATGTATTAGATTTTTACGAATATAATAAACAGTTTCATCATTTATATATAACATACTACGATGATTTTGGTAGTACGGTTACTCATTACATGCCATCAACATATATCTTTTTTGCGATACTGAACCTACCATTTTATATATTTGGAATTGCACCAGATCATGTAACAGGTATTACACCACTTCTTTTATTTTACAATAAATCTATGACGTTGATAGTTTATTTTCTATCAACATTTATTCTTTATAAGATAGGTATTGCTGCAGGTCTTGATAGAAAGAAAACTTATATAATGGTTATCATTTTCATCACTGCACCGATAGGTTTTTTCAGTCAGATAATTTATGGACAGTATGATATTTTAACAGTATTTTTCATGCTTCTAGGATTACTATCTTTTTATAAAGGCGATAAATATAAGTATCTGATATATTTTAGTATAGCTATCACATTTAAATATCATGCGTTACTATTTCTTATCCCACTTATGTTAATTAGAGAGAAGAATATTTTTAGATTAGCAGTCAATTCATTAATAGCTATTGCACCACTACTATTTTATTCTGTATTATATTATGGTTCAGATGCGTTTGTTCAAGATGTTCTTAACTATGAAGGTGCAAATATATTTGGATGGCTTACATACCTTACACTTATAATATTATACCTCTATGTATACTTTAAAAGTTTTAAGAAGGAAGAGGTTTTAGAGTGGAGTGTATTTTATTTAACAGGCGTAGTATTTATTGTATTTGGCTTATCTTCATGGAGTCCACAGTGGTTATTAATGGCTATGCCTGTCTTAGCGTTAGGAACAGTTATAAGTAAACATATTAAGAAACTTCTTGTAATAGATATATTTATGATGGTGTTTTATATAGGACAATCTACGTTATTGTTTCCAAAAAATGTCGATCAAGATATGTTAAACCAAGGTGTTTTAAGATCATTGATGCCAGAGAACCTTAATTTCTTTCTACCTATCGGTGGACATATATATCCATTTTATCATATACATTTCTACGTAGCATTATTTACGATATGTCTTTTCCTACATTTTTTCCTTAAATCTCCAATGTTTAGATTTAATTATGTGAACGAAGATATTTCAGGTAGTGTGAACTATATTAGAGTAAGATTTGTATTTGGATTACTGTGCTTTATCATACCAGTTATCATATCATTTAGTGCTGCGAAATATTTTAGTTAGATTACTTAGTTAGATTATATAGATAACTCTATGTACTATTTAGATAGTGTTCTGTAATATACAGATAACATCTATGTAATCTAATATATAATTTGCTTGCAATTCTATCTAAAGAGAATTATAATAACTCCTTATTATTTTAAAAATCACATCGATTAATTCTAAAAAGTCTAGTGCCTATATGTATAGGTGTCTTTTTAGTACGGTGGAAGTTTAACAAAGGAGAATTTATGTCACACATTTCAATGAAGAGCCTATTAGAGGCTGGTGTTCATTTCGGCCATCAAACGAAAAGATGGAATCCTAAGATGTCTAAATATATCTACGGTGCAAGAAACGGTATCTATATTCTAGATCTTCAAAAAACAGTTCAATGTTTTAACAATGCTTACGAATTTGCAAGAGATATGGCAAAAGGTGGAGCAACATTTTTATTTGTTGGAACAAAAAAACAAGCCCAAGATGCAATAAAAGAAACTGCAACAAGATGTAACTCATTCTATGTTAATCAGCGTTGGCTTGGTGGAACATTAACTAACTTCAACACGATCAAAACTAGAGTTGGTAGATTAAAAGAGTTAGAGAGCATTCTTAACAGTGAATACATTAAACGTTTCACTAAAAAAGAAGCATCATTACTTAAAAAAGAGTATGACAAACTTGAGCGTAACTTAGGTGGAATTAGAGATATGAAATTAATTCCAGATGTTATGTTTATTGTTGATATAAGATTAGAGCAAAATGCAATAAATGATGCCCATACATTGGGTATACCTATAATAGCAATCGTTGATACTAACTGTGATCCTGATGAAGTTGATTTCCCGATCCCTGGTAATGATGATGCAATTCGTGCGTGTCAGTTAATAGCTAGCCGTATATCAGATGCAGTAATCGAAGGAAGACAGTTAAGAGAAGAAAGATTAGCTGAAGAGATCAGAGCCGCAGGCGAAGAACTTCCTGATACTGAAAACATACCTGTATCAATGGCTGAGGCTGAAGGTACTGCAACTCCAGTTACTAAAGTACCAGTTGTTAAAACTATTGCTACACCAGCACCTGCTCCAGTTGCTGCACAAGTTGCACCTGCTCCAGTTGCTACACCAGTTGCACCAGCTCCAGTTGCTACACCAGCTCCTGCACCAGTTGCTACACCAGCACCTGCACCAGTTGTTACACCAGCACCTGCTCCAGTTGCTACACCAGTTGCACCTGCACCAGTTGCGGAAGTTCCAGTTGAAACTGTTCCAGTTGAGACTGTTCCAGTTGAGACTGTTCCAGTTGCAGAAACTAAAGAAGAGGTGAAATAATGGCTGAAATAACTGCTGCACTTGTAAAAGAGTTAAGAGAAAAAACAGGTGGTGGAATGGTTAACTGTAAGAAAGCTCTTACAGAAACAAACGGTGATTTTGATAAAGCGATAGATTATCTTAGAAAGAAAGGATTAGATGATGCTGCGAAAAAATCTAGCCGTATAGCTGCTGATGGACTGATCACTGTTTGTAAATCAGATGACAGTAAAACAGCTGTAATTTTAGAAATTAATAGTGAAACAGATTTTGTTGCAAAAACAGATTCTTTTATAGAGCTTTGTGATGATTTAGCTAATCTAATATTAGTTAAAAAACCAGCAGATATAGATGCATTAAACAAACTATCTTTTGATAAATATAACTCAACTGTTGAGGCGGTAGTCGCAGAAAAGGTCGGAATAATAGGCGAGAATATTATCTTACGTAGATTTTCTATATTAGAGTCTAAAAACGGTATCGTTGAAGCATACATTCACATGGGTGGAAAAATGGGAGCGATTGTTGAGATGGAAAATGTCACAATTGCAGATTCTCCGATGATTAAAGATATTGCATTACATATCTGTGCAATGAACCCACTATGTGTTTCACCTGATGAGCTTGATCAAGATTTATTAAAACATGAGGAAGAAATTTATATAGCTAAAGCTAAAGAAAGTGGCAAGCCTGATAATATTATCCCTAAAATTGTTGAAGGACAGATCAAGAAATTTACTGAAGAGTCTTGTTTATTATCACAAAACTTTGTTAAAGATCCTGATATTACTATTAAAACTTTCTTGGGTGACAAGAAGGTTATTCGGTTCACACGTTTAATGTTAGGTGATGGAATTGAGAGACCTAAAGAAGACTTTGCAGAAGAAGTTAAAAAGCAAGCTGGATTATAATTTATGTCAGATATCAAACGTAAAGTATTAAATATATCTTTAAAAATTATTATAGGTATAGTTTTTTTATTACTACTAGTTATATTAGTTGCTCTTATTTTAATCTCAATATGGCGTCCTGATACGGTAGTTTTAGCAGACGATAATACAACTGAAAAGATAATTGCTTTTGGTGACACAAGGTCATCATATGTTACGCATAATAACGTTGTAAAGATGATAGATAATGAGTCGGCAGATATGGTTATCCATACGGGTGATATGATTAATATTACTACTCAGATTCAGTCGTGGTTAATTTTTCTCTTTATTGAGAAAAAGTTATGGGATGATGGTACGGAGTTTTTTGCAACGCGTGGTAATCATGAAAATGTAAAATGGATATTTAATTCTATTTTTAGAGTGCCTGATGATAAGACATACTACACTTTTGAAAGAATGGGTATACAGTTTATAGTTCTTGATGCAAGCTGGGATTTTGAACCTATGTTTGATGAGGAGAAGCAGGTAGCATGGCTTAAGGAAATTATTACTTTAGATAAAGATAAACCGAAGATAATAATGATACATCCACCTTTTGAGACAACTGGTAAATACAATAAGTTTTATAGAGATGGGTGGCATGAGTTATTTTTAGAAAATAATGTTATTGCTACTTTATCAGCACATGTTCATAGTTATGAACGATCAGATCGTGATGGTATTCAATATATCGTTACAGCAGGTGGCGGAGCGCCGATGTATCCTGCAACGTACGAAAATGAATATAGCGTTATAAGAAGACCGTACAACCATTATGTTCGTATAACTAGAGACAACAGTAGTGCAGGTAGTTATAGGTTTGAGGCGATAAATATTGATGGCACAATGTTTGATAATTTTACAACCTCAACAAAATCATTGAAGAAATAAGTATGTGTAGAAATTAAATATTAGAATAAAAAACCCTCTCTACATTATTTTAGAGAGGGTTTTATTTTACATTTTTTAAATAATATTTTTTTTAAACAATATTTTTAAAAGTTGTGTTTTTGTTCTTGCTATCTTTTGTAGATACCGAAGAATCGTTAATAGACTTTTTAAGTTGCATAAGCATCTCTTTCATGTTGTTAGATGCTAATCCATAACTTATACTCGTACCATTTCTGTTACCGATAATCACGCCTCTGTTTCTAAGAATTGACAGATGTTGGCTAATAGTTGCTTGAGCGATCGAAAGCTTTTTACAGATTTCGTTTACTGTAAAATCATGATCCAGCAACTCAAATGCAATTCTCAATCTGACAGGATGACCTAAAGCTTTAATCTTTTCTGAATAATTTTCTAAAACCCTTCTTTCCATGTGGCATACCCTCAAAATTATTAAATCAACAAAGTTAATATTAATTCATATCTATTATATATATATACATATAATGGGGATTGTCAATATGAAATTTAACGTATTGTTGATTTTCTAGTCTGATAGTACAACTTTATAAACTATTTATCAATAAAATTAGTATATAAATAAAAATAATATTTAATTATCAATACATTAAGTTACATCAAAACCTATATCTTCAATAATCTTTTTGATTTGATCAGCCGAGGTATTTTTATCGGTTACAATTCCTTTAACTGTTTTTTTCTCAAGATTAATTTCTATTTCACTAATGTTATCAATGGTTTGCAAAGCTTCTTTAACTGCATTTACGCAGTGTTCACAAGTCATATTTACATTAAATTCAAATTCCATAATTTCACTCCAAGCCTAACTATTTAATATGTTGTCATAATATGTATATATCTATTAAGTTTTAATATATATCTAAAGATCGTATTAGTACAAAATATCTATAATTTTTTTTTAAAATATATTACTAAGTTGTATATAATATATATTATTTATACCTAAAAAAGATATAAAAAGTTTGTTTAGCTATTAGAAATCGAATATTGTTTTAGCTGAAACAGTGGGATATTACACCTTTATATTATTATACTCTAAAAAAAATAGAAACTCTATAAAACATAGTACGCACTGTTATTATCATAATTAGATATATATCTCTATATATAGTAGATGGTGTATATGTGAATTAATTCATAATGAATAAAAAAATATTTTAAATCATATTAAAGTGTAATTTAAATAAAATATATTTAGATATATAAATATGATCTTATGACTGGTAATTTATTTTATTTAAATGTATAATATTCAAAAGTATAGCTGTTTAGCTAGTAATGAGAGGTATTTTAGATGAGTAGTGTACATAGTATTTCAATATCACCAAAGAAGGGTATGCGTAAGACAAATGTTGAGAAAGCAAATTTTATAAATAATTTTGGAATAGAGAATGACGCACATGGAGACTCATCATGGCATCGCCAGATATCATTACTTGCTAATGAGTCAATCAACACTATGGTTGCGAAAGGTTTAGATGTTAAGGCTGGTGATTTTGCTGAAAATGTGACAACACAAGGTATTGATCTGCTAGCATTTCCAGTTGGAACTAGATTGATAGTTAATGGTATTGATATGACGATTTCTCAGATAGGAAAAGTTTGTCATAACAGATGTGCGATATATTATCAAGCAGGTGATTGTGTTATGCCTAAAGAGGGTATATTTGCAGTTGTCAATAGTGGTGGCGAGATGAAGGTTGGCGATAGCATCGAGGTTATCCCTAAGAAAGCGATAACTATAGGTATCATCACATTATCTGATAAAGGTTCAAAGGGTGAGCGTGTAGATGAAACTGGTCCAGCGGTTGTTAAATATGTAACTGAGAAATTAAATCCATCATTTGTTAGATTGGATATGATCCCTGACGATAAAGATAAGTTAGAGTTGTATTTGAAAGATTTCGCAGACGTTCAAAATTTTGATATAATTATAACAGATGGATCAACTGGTGTATCAACACGAGATATAGCACCTGATGTAACATTACCGTTGCTAGATAGACGTCTTCCAGGTTTTGAAGAGGCTATGAGAATGGAGAGTTATAAAGTTACTAAGAGAGCGTTAATATCAAGAGCAGTTGTAGGTATTCGTGGTAAGTCACTAATAATTAATCTACCAGGAAGTGTTAAGGCAGCGATTGAAAACTTATCATTTATTATAGACACACTACAACATACTATTGATAAGATAAATAATGATCCAAGAGATTGTGGCACTGAATAGATGAATTTTTACGGACATGATAAACAGGTAGAATTATTTTTACGTACGATAAAATCTAATCGTTTACATCATGCGTATATTTTTTCAGGACTTAAAGGAATTGGTAAAAAATATTTTGCAACAAATATAGCTAAATACCTTAGTTGTGAAGAGAAGGTTTATTTCTCTAAATGTGTATGTAGAAGTTGTAAGATGATAGATGAAGGTATGCATCCTGATATATATCAATTTAATAAAGAGAGTTTATTAGCTGACAATATCAGAGAGTTAATTCTAAATATATCTATGACGGCATCGGTTGGAACTTATAAGATAATAATTATAGATGATGCAGATATGTTATCTGCTACTAATCAAGTTGTTGCTGCGAACATATTATTAAAGACATTGGAAGAGCCACCAGACTCTACGATATTTTTTCTAATAACAGATAGATACGATGAAATCTTAGCAACCATAAGATCAAGAGCTGTGAACATTATGTTTAAACCGCTTGAGTCTCATGATGTTAAAGATGCGGTAAAAGGTTTACGTCCAGATGTGCCATTTATTGATACAGCAGTATCATTGTCGTATGGTTCAATAGGTAAAGCGTTAGATATTATTGATAGCAACGTTATAAATGTTAATCAGTTATTGATTGATAAAGAATTTGTAAAGTTTGTAGAATATATAAGATCAGTTCCAGATACGAAAACATTATTTATGGTTGTATCTAATATATATTCTTATGTGCTAGTATTATATAAAGAAACAGGTTATTATGAACTGTCCGAACTGAGTAGTTATATGTTAGAAATTTTAAAAAGGTTAAACTATAATGTTAATTTAGATTTAATTAAATCTAATTTTGCATCAAAAATAGTTGAGGTATTAAGTGAAAAAATTTGAAGCAGTAGGCGTTAAGTTTAGGGATGCAGGCAAGGTCTACGACTATCTGCCTGTTAATATAGATTGTCTAATTAATGATAAAGTAGTTATAGAGTCTGATAAAGGCGAAGATATGGGAATCGTAATGGTTCTAAAGCGTGAAGTTGAAGTTGAAGATAATCAAGAGATGAAATCTCTTATTCGTAAAGCAACAGCTGAAGATATAGAGAAAGATGAGAACAATAAAAAAGATGTTCCAAAAGCATTTAAAGAGTGTCGTAAGCTACTTAAAGAAGCTAAACTGGATATGAAATTGATAGCATGTGAGTATTCACTTGATAGATCAAAATTGACATATTTTTTTACAGCAGAAGGAAGAGTTGATTTTAGACAATTAGTTAAAGATTTGGCAAGAGTATTTAAAACACGTATCGAGATGAGACAGATAGGTGTGAGAGATGCTACAAAAATGTTAGGTGGGTTTGGGTTGTGCGGGAGAGAGTTTTGTTGTGCATCGTTCCTACATAAGTTTGATAACATATCTATAAAAATGGCGAAGAAACAAAATCTAATATTAAATCCAATTAAGATTTCTGGTGTATGTGGAAGATTAATGTGTTGTCTTGTTTTTGAAAAAGATGGTTATAATGCTGAACACTTATATATTGATAAAGATAAAGCCGCAGAAGAAGTTATTGATGATTTTGTAATAGTTGATAAAGATTAAAGTTAAGGATAATAGAACTAATGCCTAAAGATAATAAAACATTTTATGTATCAACCCCTATATATTTTGTTAATGATAAACCACATATCGGTCATGCTTATACAACTGTTGCAGCTGATGTTATATCAAGATACAAAGCGTTGTTAGGTTACGAAAAATTCTTTCTAACTGGAACAGATGAACACGGTCAAAAGATTGAAGAGTCTGCTAAAGAGCAAAATATATCTCCTAAAGATCTAGCAGATAAAAATATGCAAAATTTCAAACAGTTATGGAGCAATCTAAATATTGGTAACGATGCATTCATAAGAACAACAGATGCATACCATAAAGAAGCTGTACTTAAATTATATAACATAATGAAAGATAAAGGTGATGTATATCTAGGCGAATACTCTGGAGCATATTGTACACCTTGTGAAAGTTATTGGACTGAGACACAGCTGATAGATGAAAATATCTGTCCTGATTGTGGCAGAGTTACAAAAGAGTTAAAAGAGGCTTCATATTTCTTTAAACTTTCTAAATATCAAGATCAAATCTTAGAACATATAAAAGCAAACCCTGATTTTATTAAACCAGAATCAAGAAAGAATGAGATTATTTCATTCGTATCTGAAGGGCTTAGAGATCTGTCAATAAGTAGAGTTAATTTCAGTTGGGGTATCAAGGTTGATGAAGATAGTGATCACGTTATCTATGTTTGGATAGATGCGTTGACGAACTATTTATCAGCACTAGGTTATTTCGATAAAGATAGCGATCGTAAAAAGTTTTGGCCTATTGATTATCATGTTGTTGGAAAAGATATAATACGTTTCCATGCTGTGTACTGGCCTGCGATGTTAATGAGTGCTGGAATTGAACTTCCTAAATCAATCTTTGCTCATGGCTGGTGGACTGTTGATGGAAAGAAAATGAGCAAATCAATGGGTAACGCTATTGATCCAAATTTTATAATTACAAAATTTTCAGCTGACGCTTTTAGATATTTTTTAATGAGAGAAGTTCCTTTCGGATTAGATGGTGATTTCTCATATAAAGCACTTATCCATAGAGTCAATACTGATCTTGCAAACGATCTAGGAAATCTAGTTTCAAGAACATTAGGTTTGTTAGATAAATATTTTGATAGAGTTGTTCCAGAATATAACACACCTGCAAAAGAAGATGATGAGTTATACGAGTATATAATAAGCAACATTGATACGATAGACAAAAGATTAAACAACTTAGCTTTCAATAAAGCATTGATGAGTGTATGGGAAATCATATCATCATTAAATAAATATATCGACGCTATGAAGCCGTGGAATTTAGCTAAAGATGAAAGTACTCACGATAGATTAGGATCGATATTATATCTGATACTTGATACGATAAGATTGTTATCATATTTTATTTATCCGTTTATGCCAGAGTCATCACTTAAGATTTATAAAGCTGTAACAGGTGATGATAGCCTTGAAAGTGTTACATCTGTTGATGACCTAAAGAGAGTTAAATTATTAAAATCAGGTGTTAAGCTTGATGAAGTAAAACAGATTTTTCCAAGAATAGATGAAGCAGAAATGCTAAAAGAAGTTACTCCTAAAGTTGATAAAGAGATAAAGAAAGATATTATAGAAAAGATAAATTTTACTGATTTTGAAAAAGTTGAAATTAAAGCAGGTAAAATTTTAGGTGCTGAAAGAGTTCCTAAATCTGATAAACTTTTAAAAATGTCGGTTGATTGTGGCGATGAGCCTAGAATTATTGTTTCTGGAATAGGCAAAACATTTGAACCTACAGATTTAATCGGTAAAACTGTCGCAGTTGTTACTAACTTATTGCCAGCTAAATTAATGGGTGTTGAGTCTAACGGTATGATTTTAGCAGCAACAGCTGATGATGGAAAACATCAATTATTAGAGTTGCCTGATACTATTAAGGCAGGTACGAAAATAAAGTAATGAGTGAAATATTTTTAACAGATACACATTGTCACCTTAACTATATTCCTATTGAAGAAGTTGAAGAGACTATTGCAAGAGCTGATAAGAACGGCGTAAAGCGTATGATTACGATAGGCACAGATTACGGTAAAAGTGTTGAAGCTGTAAACATTGCAAATAGGTATGATAATATTTATGCAACAGTTGGTGTTCATCCGTCAGATGCAGATGGATATAAATCAACTATGCATGATGATTTTATTAAACTTGCATCAAGCGAGAAAGTTGTCGCAATTGGCGAGATAGGGTTAGATTTTTTTAGAGATCACTCTCCAAGGGAAGTTCAAGAGAGAGTATTTATTGAGTTTCTAAATATCTCTATTGATCTATCAAAACCGATCGTTATTCATAATAGAGAATCATCAGATAGAATGGTAGATATATTATCATCAGAACTTGCAGTAAAAAACAATGGTGGAATTATTCACTGTTATAACGGTGATAAAAAAGTTTTAGATTGGGCTATCCGTAACGGTTTTCATATATCTCTTGCGGGCAATGTAACTTATAAAAATGCAGGCGAGATAAGAGACATGCTTAAATTTATCCCACTTGACAAAATATTGATTGAGACGGATTCACCATTTTTAACTCCATCTGCAATGCGTGGAAAAGTTAAAAACAATGAGCCAGCGTTTGTTAAATATACATTTAGTTTTATTGCAGACTTTTTAAAGATAGCTGAAAATGAATTAGCAGATATGTTAGAGAAAAATGTAAAATCTGTTTTTAATATTTAATTTGAGTATGTGTTAAGTTTATGAAAAAAAATATTTTAGCGTTAGGTATTGAAACAAGTTTTGTAGAAAGATTGAATAAAATTTATACAGGGCTTGGCATAACAATTATTGATTCAAAAAGCAGTGATAAAATATTGTCACTTATATATGGTTACGATTTCAATCTTCTAATAGTAGATGATTCTCTGTATAAATCGTTGTATGAATTAGATTTAGAGTTGAATATTAATCTTCTAAAATTTCCAGTTATTGTTTTAGCTGAGGAGTTGACGGCAGACAAAATATTTATATCAAATGAGTTAGGTGTGTATGATATTCTGGATATCAATACAGATATGAAAGATATTTTACTTACAATAGATAAAGCACTTAATTTTTTTAATTAAGTTATAAGGACGTGAAGCATGAAATATGTTAAAAAGATTTTATTTCCAACAGATTTTTCTGAGGCATCGCATTACGCTTTATCGTATGCTATTGATATGCAAAAGATATTAAAAGCAGAGTTAGAGATAGTTCATGTTTTATTTGATGAGTCAAATATTATTTCATTTTATCTTCCGCAGATGATGATGACGAATATTTCAAAAGAATTTGAAGAGGGTGCACTTAAACAGTTTGAAGATTTCACTTTGAACATGCCTATTTTAAAGGATGTTAAGTATAGTAAGAAATTGTTAAAAGGTACTCCATATCTTGAGATAAGCAAAGAAGCAGAAGAAGGCAATTTTGATCTTATAATTATTGGTACGCATGGTAGAACAGGTTTAGGTCATGTATTATTTGGTTCAACAGCAGAGAAAGTGGTCAGAACGGCTCCATGTCCAGTGTTGACAGTTAGACCTAAAGGTAAGTCTGTAGACCTAGCATAATGCAGTAGAGAGCGTATTAATGGGCTGTTCGTGCTATTAGGACAGACTGGTCGGTGATATTAATGTGTTATTCGTTTATATTGATGATAATATGTAAAATTCGAGTTGTTATTTGTAGATTTAGATTGACTTGGTAAGATGTTGCAGATTTAGTAATCAACTTTTAATGTAAGAGTATGATTTTCATTGACGTAACTGGATAGATACGAATTAATGATGATTATATGTAAAAACTCAATTGGTGGTTTACTGTATGAAAGTAAAAGTAATTATAATAACTATTTTAATGTCTATGTTTTTTATGGAAGCGTTTGCAAGATCAAATTATACTAAGAATACTACTACATTCGGATCAGATGGCACAAGTTACACAACGCATGGAAATACTACATTCGGATCAGATGGCACAAGTTATACAACGCATGGAAATACTACATTCGGATC